>JANNFW010000762.1:0-3541 GCA_031380235.1 Rhodoferax sp.
ATTGGACGGGCCAACTGGCGCGGGGCGTTTGCGCCAAAGACATGATGCTGCACATGATCGCCCGCTTTGGCATGAACGGTGCCAGCTACCAGGCGGTTGAGTTCACAGGCAGCGCGGTGCGCGCTTTGCCCATGCAGGAACGCATGACTCTGTGCAACATGAGCGCGGAGTTGGGCGCGCAGACGGGGCTGGTTGCATCAGATGGAACGACGCGGGAGTGGCTCGATCAGATTAAAGCGCCTCCGTCTCCCGAGTTTGATCGCCTTGAGTTCCTATCCGACGCGGGCAGCTTTGACGTTCAGCACGATTTTGATGCCGCAACGCTATCCCCCCAACTCGCCGCGCCGCACAGCCCCGCGCTGGGTGTGCCGCTTGCACAGCACGCCGACACCCGCATCGACATTGCCTACATCGGTGCCTGCACGGGTGCCAAGCTGGACGACTTGCGCTTTGCCGCCCAAGTGCTCAAAGGTCGGCAAGTAGCTAACGGCGTGCAACTTTTGGTCGCACCCGCCAGCCTGCAAGACTGCGCGCTGGCCGAAAGCGATGGCACTATGCGCACGCTGATCGAGGCGGGTGCCACCGTCCTACCCAGTGCCTGCGGTGCCTGCGCGGGCTATGGCAGCAGCTTCGCCGAGGGGCAAACGGTGATCTCCAGCACCGCGCGCAATTTCAAAGGCCGCATGGGGCCAGCCAGCGTGCAGGTGTATTTGGGCTCTGCATATACAGTGGCGGCATCCGCGTTGCGCGGGCGCATCACCGACCCGCGCGAGGTTTTGTCATGAACTCGCAAGGGCTGGTGTGGCACAAAGTTTGGCACTTGGGTGACGATGTGAACACCGATGCGCTAGCACCTGGCGCTTACATGCAGCACGGCATTGAGGAGATCGCCAAGCATTGCCTTGAAAGCTCTGTACCCGCCTTTGCCCGTAGGGTACGTGCTGGCGACGTAGTGGTTGCAGGCTCCAGCTTTGGAATCGGCTCCTCGCGCGAGCAGGCGGTTGCCGTGCTCGTGCATTTGGGTGTTGCAGCGGTGATTGCGCCAAGCTACGGTGGTCTCTACTTTCGCAACGCCTTTAACTTGGGGCTGCTGCTGCTGACTTGCCCGCAGGCTGAGCGATTGCGGGGCGAGTCCGAGCTTGCGATGGATGCCACCACTCTTTCGATTTATCTGCGTGATGGTGATATTTTGACCTGTGAGCCCATCCCCGAGTTTTTGTTGAGCATGGCGCGCTCGGGTGGGCTATTGCCTAGCCTCAAGTCGCGGATGGCATCTAAACACTACAAATCTGTGTGATTCTTTTGTTGGAGGAACCCCCATGACTAAACCTGTCTACGACCTGTTGATCAAGAACGTGCGCGTCGTGCGCCCGCACGGCAACGTCGTGCATAGCGCTGACATCGCCATTGCCGATGGCAAGTTCGCCCGCGTCGCGCCCTGCATTGATGTGACGCTGGCCAAGGCGGTTCATGACGGCAAAGGCCAGCTCGCCTTCCCCGGCGTGGTCGATGCCCACATGCACAGCGGCATCTATTCACCGCTGGCCGAAGACGCGGTAAGTGAAAGCCGAGCGGCGGCAATGGGCGGGGTGACCAGCAGCCTGAACTACTTTCGCACCGGCCAGTATTACCTGAACAAAGGCGGGCCGTACAAGAAGTTTTACCCGGAGGTGTTGAAGCTTGCCAAAGGGCGATTCCATGTGGACTACGGTTTTCACCTGGCACCGATGGACGGCACGCACATCAAGGAAATCCCGGAGTTGATCGAAAAATTTGGGGTGCCCAGTTTCAAGATTTTCATGTTCTATGGATCTCACGGCCTGCATGGTGCATCGAATTCGCAGAAAGACTTTCTGATGATTGGCGAGAACGACCGCTACGACTACGCGCACTTTGAATTCATCATGCGCGGCATTCAGGCGGCGCGCGAGCAGATGCCTGAGCGAGCGAATCAAATCTCGCTCTCGCTTCATTGCGAAACGGCTGAGATCATGACCGCCTACACAAAAATAATCGAAGGCGACAAGTCCAAAAATGCGCTTAAAGGTTTGGCGGCCTACAGCGCAGCCCGTCCGCAGCATTCAGAAGGCTTAGCAGTGTTTATCGCGAGTTATCTTGCCAATGAAACAGCGCTGCCCAACATCAACCTGCTGCATCTTTCATCCCGTAAGGCGGTGCAGGCGGCCATGATGATGGCGGATGTGTTTCCCCATATCAACTTCAAGCGCGAGGTAACCATTGGTCATTTGATGCTGGACATCACCTCCAAAGCGGCGGAGCTTGCCAAAGTCAACCCGCCGATTCGGCCGCGGGAGGATGTTGAGTTTTTGTGGGATGCGCTGCTGGCAGGTGAGCTGGATTGGGTGGTGAGCGACCACGCCTGCTGCAGGCATGAGATGAAGCTGCCTCCTCAATATGGCGGCAACTACCTGAGCAAGATTTGGATGGCCAAGAGCGGCTTCGGGGGTACCGAGTATTTGCTGCCCGCGCTGGTGAGCGAAGGCACCCGGCGCGGCATGGGCTACAACCACATGGCCCGCGTCACCAGCTGGAACCCGGCGCAGCGTTACGGTTTGAACAAGAAAGGCGACATCGACATCGGCTTTGATGCTGACATCGCTTTGGTAGACCCGTCCAAAACCTGGACGATTCACGCCAAAAACTCACCCTCTACTCAGGGTTACACGCCGTTCGAAGGGTTGGAGATGTCAGCCAGTGTTGAGGCGACGTTTCTACGGGGCCAGTTGATTTACCAAGACGGGCAGGTGATCGGCAAGCCGATGGGGCAGTATCTGTTTCGGCCCACGGCTTAGGCTTTTTTATATGCCAAGTATCGTCAGGGGCGCGTTACCGACGGGCACCCCTCACGTGCCCGTCGCCATCATCGGCGCAGGCGCTTGCGGGCTCACCGCCGCGTTGATGCTGAGCGACGCGGGCGTGGACTGCGTGCTGCTGGAACGCGATGCGCAGCCCACCGGATCCTCCGCGCTGTCGTCGGGTTTCATTCCCGCAGCGGGCACGCGGGTTCAAAAGGCGCAGGGAATAGACGACAGTGCTGAGCGCTTTGCAGCCGACATTCAGGCTAAGGCGCACGGCACTGCAGCCGCTCACTTAGTTCACGCTTACTCGCAGAAGATTGCACCTGCGATGGATGCACTGCAAACCCGGCACGGCCTTGAGTTCAAGTTGCTGGATGGATTTCTATACCCTGGCCACAGCACATACCGCATGCATTGCGTACCCGAGAAGACCGGTGCAGGCCTTATGTCGCGGCTGCAACTCGCGATTGCCAAAGCCGAGGTGCCCATCCTCACGCAGGTGCTGGTGCAAGAGCTTTGGCAGGACGCGCAAGGCCACATCACCGGGGTTGGATTTCAACGTCCCACTGGCGCGATGGAATATTTGAGTTGCGATGCGTTGATCCTTGCCTGCAACGGTTTTGGTGGCAACCCAGCGATGGTGCAGGAGCTGCTGCCTGAGATGCGTGATGCAACGTTTGCAGGCCACGCCGGTAACGATGGCAGCGCTATCACCTGGGGCC
>JANNFW010000011.1:0-3177 GCA_031380235.1 Rhodoferax sp.
TACACAAGCTGCAATTCGGCCAGGTGTTGCTGGCCACCGTCGGTTCCACCGCGCCTTTTGTCGGTCTGCTGGGAACGGTGAGGGGCATCTATCACGCGTTGATCGGCATCTCCGGCGCCGGGCAAATCACCATCGACAAAATCTCTGGCCCCGTGGGCGAAGCACTCATCATGACCGCCGCCGGGCTGGCCGTCGCCATCCCCGCAGTGCTCGCGTATAACGTGTTGGGCCGCACCATTGGCCGCATCGAGGCCGACTTGGAAGGCTTCGCGCGCGACCTGCGCGAGCTGTTGTTGCACAACAAGACCTAAGGTAGCACGATGGCTTTCGGTCGATTGGAGCGCGACAAAGGCACCCCGCCAATGAGCGACATCAACATGACGCCGCTAATCGACGTCATGCTCGTCCTGGTGGTGATCTTCATCATCACCGCGCCGCTGCTGGCCAGCTCCATCAAGCTCGATCTGCCCAAAACCGATGCCGCCAAGCCCAACGAAGCGCCGAAATTCGTGCTTTTGGTAGTCGATAAATCAGGCCAAGCCTTTCTGAACGACAAACCCCTGGCCACCGCCGAGCTGGCCCAACAGCTCGCCCAGACGGCCAAGCAAAACCCCGACACCGAGCTGCAATTGCGCGCCGACGAGTCCGTGCCCTATGGCCGTGTGGTGGAGGTGATGGGTATCGCGCAAAAGGCCGGGCTGAACCGGATCGGGTTCGTCGCAGATCCGAAGGCCAAGCCTTGAAATTCGGCTAAAATTAACCTGGAGGTTAATTTTTGCCTTTCGGAAGCTGTTTTTTGCCGATTTTATGAATAAAATAGGCCTCTAGCTCTCGAATAACATGCATAAGAAGCTATATATTAGATAGCAATCTGCAAAAATTGTCAACCCTGCTCCCTGCCGCACGACTCCCGCCGTGCCGCCTACAATTTACCCATGCAAGACAAATATGACCACCTGGCGGTTGAGCGCACGGCGCAGGCGCAATGGAACGCTGCGGATGCCTACCGCGTGACCGAGGGCGCGCGGGATGCGCAGGGCCGCCCGAAGCCCAAGTACTACGCCTGCTCCATGCTGCCCTACCCCAGCGGCAAGCTGCACATGGGCCATGTGCGCAACTACACCATCAACGACATGCTGACGCGCCAGTTGCGCATGAAGGGCTTCAACGTCTTGATGCCGATGGGCTGGGATGCCTTTGGGCTGCCGGCTGAAAACGCGGCGATGAAGAACAAGGTGCCGCCTGCGAAGTGGACTTATGACAACATCGCCCATATGAAGCAGCAGATGCAGGCGATGGGCCTGGCCATCGACTGGAGCCGCGAGGTTGCCACCTGCGATCCCAGTTATTACAAATGGAATCAGTGGCTGTTTTTGAAGATGCTGGACAAAGGCATCGCCTACCGCAAAACCCAGGTGGTGAACTGGGACCCGGTCGACCAGACCGTGCTGGCCAATGAGCAGGTGATCGACGGCAAGGGCTGGCGCACTGGCGCGCCCGTGGAGCGGCGCGAAATTCCGGGCTACTACTTGAAGATCACCGCGTATGCCGAGGAGCTGCTGGCCAGCGTGCAAAACGCGCTGCCCGGTTGGCCCGAGCGCGTGAAGCTGATGCAGGAGAACTGGATTGGCAAGAGCGAGGGAGTGCGCTTTGCCTTCACACATGACATCAAAAACGCAGCGGGCGCTCTGATTGATGACGGCCGCATGTACGTCTTCACCACCCGAGTCGATACCATCATGGGCGTGACGTTTTGTGCCGTTGCGCCAGAGCATCCGCTGGCGCTGCACGCCGCGCTGTCAAACCCCAAGCTTGCCGCGTTCATCGAGGAATGCAAGCAAGGCGGCACGACCGAGGCTGAGCTGGCCGCCCGCGAGAAGGTGGGCATGCCCACCGGGCTGTTTGTCACGCACCCGCTGAATGGCCACAAGATCGAAGTGGGGGTGGGCAATTACGTGCTGATGAGCTACGGCGACGGGGCGGTGATGGGCGTGCCCGCGCATGATGAACGTGACTTCGCTTTCGCGAAAAAGTACGGCATCAACAGCATTGAAGTGGTGCTGGTCGATGGCCTGGTTTACGACTACGACAACTGGCAAGACTGGTATGGCGACAAGACGCGCGGCGTCACCATCAACTCCGACAGTTACAGCGGCCTGGCCTACAAAGAGGCCGTAGACGCCATCGCCCACGCCTTGCAAGTGCGTGGCCTGGGCGAAAAACGCACGACTTGGCGGCTGCGCGATTGGGGCGTGAGCCGCCAGCGCTACTGGGGCACACCGATTCCGATCATCCATTGCGAAGAGCATGGCGCGGTTCCGGTGCCTGAAAAAGACTTGCCGGTGGTATTGCCGCAAGATTGCGTGCCCGACGGCTCCGGCAATCCGCTGAACAAACACGAAGGATTCCACGCCGGTGTGGTCTGCCCGGTATGTGGCAAAGCGGCGCGGCGCGAAACCGACACCATGGACACCTTTGTCGACTCCAGCTGGTACGTGATGCGTTATTGCGATCCGGCAAATAGCGAAAAAATGGTGGCCGAAGGCGCCAACTACTGGATGCCGATGGACCAATACATCGGCGGCATCGAACACGCCATCCTGCACCTGCTGTATGCGCGTTTCTGGACCAAGGTGATGCGTGACCTGGATCTGGTCAAGGTCGATGAACCCTTTACCAAGCTGCTCACGCAAGGCATGGTGCTCAACCACATCTATTCGCGCAAGGGCGACAAAGGGGGTATCGAGTATTTCTGGCCCGCCGATGTCGAAGACGTACACGATGATTCAGGCAAGGTCATCAGTGCCAGGCTAAAAACCGCCAAAGGTGATCTACCTGCAGGAACAGCCATCGTCTACGAAGGCGTGGGCACCATGAGCAAGAGCAAAAACAATGGTGTGGATCCGCAAGATCTGATTGAAAAATACGGCGCCGACACGGCGCGGCTCTACACCATGTTTACCGCGCCACCCGAGGCCACTTTGGAGTGGAACGATGCAGCAGTGGAGGGCAGCTACCGGTTTTTGCGGCGTGTCTGGAACTTTGGTCAAAAACTGAACGCTACTAATTCAGTAGCGATCTACGCAAATTATTCAAAGTCTGGTGGCCAAAAGTTTACGAATTTCGGCAAAGCCGCCAAGGTTTTGCGCCTGGAGATCCACAGCGTGCTCAAGCAGG
>JANNFW010000050.1:0-4680 GCA_031380235.1 Rhodoferax sp.
CCCAGCGCCTTGGGCCAGCACGCACAGGCGCATCGCAGCTTGAAGTTTGACAAAGCGTCACAACGCATCGTTTACCGCACGGGGCACATGGCACTCTTGAGCAGCCCGGAAGTGACGCAGCAACTACTGACGTGGCTGCAAGCAACGTCTGAGTAACTTAGCTTGCTATTATTTATATAGCTTTTTGTGCACATAATGCGAGAGCTAGAGCACTATTTTATTGATATTTCAACAAATCGACCCCAAAAATGACTCAACATACCCAATAAAGGTATATTTGACGATTTAGTCGTACCCCTTCGGTGTCTGAAACGCAAAGCCCAGCTTCTCCAGGTGCTGTGCGAGTTGAATCGTCTTCAAGTCGCCAAACATCGGCCCAATGATCTGCACGCCGATGGGCAGGCCGTTTGCATCAGGGCCAGTGGGCATGACGGTTGCAGGCAACATCGCAATGCCTGCCAACCCGGCCCAGAACGACTGGTTGAAGTACGGCAGCGCCGTGCCGTCGACGTCGATGCTGCGCTCGCCAAAGCTGCGGTGGTCATGCGTGAACGCGCTGGTGGGCATGATGGGCGTGATCATGAAGTCAAAGTCTTTGAAGAAATCATGCCAGGTCCAGCGCAGCTCGGCGCGCGCTTCGTTCAGGTGCAGCCAGTCGCGTACGCGCATCGTCTGCGCTCGCACGACGGTGGCGGCCTCGCCGGTGTCGCTGTCGGGCAATTGGGCGGCGCGGGCGATCAAGGCATCAAATGCGGGCTGCTGAACGCCCGCACTGATGGCGGCCATTAGCAGCTTGTGAAAGATCGCGTGGCTGCGTGCACCCGTGAGCGCGGGGCGGGCCTTCGCGTCCACATGTGCGCCTTCGCGAGCGAGCGCCTGCGCCACGGCCTCCACGCGCGCCTGTACGTCAGCAGACGCAGGGCACATCGGGTCGCTGTGCCACACCGCAACGCGAAGTGCCGACACGGGCTTGACGAGCGGCTTGAGTTCATAACGAATGCCTGCCGCATCCAGCGCGTCAGGCTCGGCCATCAGGTTCAAAGCCAGTTCCAGATCAGCCGCCGACCTAGCCAGCGGGCCCGCCACGGCAATGTCTGTGGGCGTGCGCGAGTCAAACAGGCCGTGCCCGCGAACGGGCACCAAATTCCAACTCGGTTTATGACCAAACAGGCCACAAAAATGCGCCGGATTGCGAATCGAGCCCCCAATGTCGCTGCCCATCTCCAAGCCAGTCAAGCCTGCTGCTAAAGCCGCTGCTGAGCCACCAGAGGAACCACCCGGCGCTCGGCTAAGGTTCCACGGGTTGTTCGTTATGCCGTAGATGTCGTTGTAGGTTTGAAAATCAGCCAGCTCAATCGGCACATTCGTTTTGCCGAACACAATCGCACCGGCGTCAATCAGCCGCTGGATGCACACCGCGTTGCGCTGCGCCGTGTTATTGCGCATAGCAGGAATGCCCCAGGTGGTGGGCAGTCCGGTGATATCGAATGACTCTTTCACCGTCATCGGCAGACCGTGCAGCGGGCCCCAGTCTTCGCCTCGCGCCAGGGCGGCATCGGCTGCATCGGCGCGGGCTAGAGCCTGCTCACGTTGCTGGACGATGATCGCGTTAAGGCCTGGGTTGTAGCGATCAACGCGCGACAAATAGGTATCAAGCAGCGCTCGGGATGTCAGCCGCCCGGCTTTGATGTTCTGCGCCAGTTCTGTCGCAGAACGAAATGGGATGTTTTGCATGATGATGTCCTGCGCCAGTCGTGAAGTTTCGCCTTTGTCATCTTAACCATTGCGAAGAATACTAACGAACACAACTGGCTGTGAAAGCGACCCAAGGGCTGGCTTACACTCGCGACGTGCCTAATTTGATTGAATCAAGCTCAGCGTCTCGCACATCGTTCGAGTCCCAAAATGCGATGTCGCAGATCGACCTGGCGGCTGCGGTCACCACGCGCGGCCATTTTGACGAACTGCGGGGTCGTGCGCTCGATCACAGCTCGGCTGCCCAAAACGCTACCGAAAGCGCTACCGAGAGTTTGACGGTTGAGTGGCAACAGTTTTTCGAGTCGCTTCAAGAGGACGGGCAGGGGGATCTGAACCAGCGTGCCGCCAGCCTGGCGCGGCAGATTCACGACAACGGCGTCACCTACAACGTGTACTCCGACACCGGAGGGCCGCAACGGCCCTGGTCGCTTGATCTGTTCCCCTTGATTCTGTCGAGCGAAGACTGGTCTCGCATTGAGCAGGGGGTATGCCAGCGTGTACGCCTGCTCGATCAGATCATGGCCGATGTTTATGGCCCGCAACATCTGCTGGCACGCGGGTTGCTGCCGCCTGCTTTGGTTCAGGGGCACCCCGGCTATTTGAGGGAGATGCATGGCGTGCAGCCGGTGGGCGGGTCGCACTTGCAAATTGCGGCATTCGATTTGGCGCGTGCGCCAGACGGTGATTGGCGGGTGGTGTCGCAGCGCACGCAAGCACCTAGCGGGCTTGGGTATCTGCTGGAGAACCGCCTGGCCGTGTCGCACCTGTTTGCGCAGGGATTCGAGACGATGAAGGTGCAACGCCTCGCTGGCACGTACCGCGCCCTGCTGGACCGCATCAAGCAGATCAGCCCTGGCGGCGTGGATTCGCACATTGCACTGCTGACACCGGGCCCGTACAACGAAACTTATTTTGAACATGCTTACCTTGCGCGCTACCTGGGTCTAAGCCTGGTGCAAGGCGCAGACCTGATCGTGCGCGGGCAGCATCTGTACCTCAAGACGCTCAAAGGGCTGGAGCCTGTGCATGTGCTGCTCAAACGGGTTGACGATCAATATCTTGATCCGCTGGAGCTGCGCTCGGACTCCACGCTGGGCGTGGCAGGCCTGATGCAGGTGATCCGGGCGGGCAACGTGTTGGTGGCCAACGCGCCAGGGTCCGGGTTTTTGGAATCGCCCGCGCTGATGGGTTTCCTGCCGGCCCTGTCGCAGCATCTGCTGGGTGAAGCTTTGGCGTTGCCCTCCCTGCCTACGTGGTGGTGCGGCGAACGGATGGCGATGGACGCAGCACTGCCCCGTTTGCGTGACAGCGCGATCAAACCGACCTACCCCGGCTCGGTGCATCACGGCGACTTTGATGCGGTGTTAGGCCACAGCCTGAATCCGCGTGAGCTGGACGAATGGGCCGGCCGCATCGCCTTGCAGGGCGACGATCACACCGTGCAAGCGTACTCGGCGCTGTCGCAAATGCCAACGTGGCGCGGCGAGGATGGCCCTGCCAGGCTGGGTTTGAATTCCGTCATTCTGCGGGTGTTTGCAGTGGCAGATGGCCCGCAGTCATGGCGCGTTTTACCCGGTGGGCTGGCGCGCGTTGCTGGTGCCAGCCACGATATTGCGGCGATGCAACGAGGTGGCAGCAGCGCGGATGTGTGGGTGCTGACCGAGGGAACGGTGGACACCACCACCTTGCTGACACACACGCTCAATGCCCAATCGGTCGCGCAACGCAAGCGCCTGGTGACCAGCCGGGCGGGCGAGAACCTCTTCTGGCTGGGCCGCTACACCGAGCGCAGCGAGAACCAGATACGACTGGCCCGCTTGACGCTGGAGTCGTTGCACGGCGAGGATCAATCATCGTCACCCCTGCTGGCGTGGCTGTCGCAGTTGGCGACGGCCAACACTTTGGTGCTGCCAGGTGTGCCGCCGGCACAGCAGGCACGGCGCGTGTTTGAACGCTCATTGATTGCGGGCCTGGGCAGCAGCGAGCTGTCTACCAGCGTGGGCTTTAACCTGCGCGCTCTGCGCATGGCCGCTGCCAACGTGCGCGAACGCCTGTCGCTGGAACACTGGAACCTGATCGTGCTGTGCGAGGAGGAAATGGGCAGCGCTACGGTGCCGTTGGCGCAAGGCGTGGAACTCTCGGCCTTGCCCGCGCTGCAAGTGCTCAAAATCGCAAGCGATCACTTGAGTGCCATCACCGGCGCGCAGACCGACCGCATGACACGCGACGACGGCTGGCGGCTCTTGAGCATTGGCCGCCAAATTGAGCGGCTGGGCTTTTTGGCAACTTCGCTCTTGCGCGGCTTCGAGTCTGGCTCGGTGCTGACCCAGGGAGGCTTCGATGCCATGGTGGCGCTGTTTGACAGCACCACGCCATTTCGGGCGCAGTTTCAGCAGAGCAACGATATCGCTGCCCTGATTGACCTCTTGGTGTTGGACCGTGACAACCCACGCTCACTGGGCTGGGTGGCGCAAACCTTGCGCGGCAGGCTGGCCAAATTGGCAGGCAGCGACCCGCATCAATTGAGTGAGTTGGCCTTGCGCGTGCCAGACCCGCGGAGTTGGTCGCTTGAAACGCTGTGCGAGCCTGGCCCCGACTCAGACTACCCGCAATTGCTGGAGTTGTTGCACCAATGTGTCCACGCCGCATTTGATGTGTCCGAGGACGTGAGCCAGCTTTACTTCACCCATTCTGACGAGGCTCGGCAAAGCCTTGGGTTTTGAGATCACGAGCCTTCACTCATGAACCTTCAGGTCACCCACGAGACCCGCTACAACTACGCGCCCGTGGTCGAGGTGGCACAGCATCTGTGTCATTTGCAGCCCGTTCAAAATGATGTGCAAACGCTGCTGACCCACAGTCTGCGCATCACGCCCGAGCCGGATACACAGAGCCAATCGAGCGATGTGTATGGCAACGCCG
>JANNFW010000051.1:0-2052 GCA_031380235.1 Rhodoferax sp.
CCACGACGAAGCGCTGGTGCGGTTGCGCGAGCAGGCCCTGAACATTGCCGCCGGGGCGCTGCATCTGGACATCCGCTTCACCGGCAGTGTTGATGCGATTCGCGCGCTGAACGAAGGCCGCTGCGTGATGGCGGGCTTCCATACCCCGCCCTCACCGCAAGTGGGCTCACTGGCCGAGAAAACGTACAAGCCGCTGCTGCAACCCGGTTTGCACAAAATCATCGGCTTTGCCAAGCGCACGCAAGGGCTGATCGTGGCGCCCGGCAACCCGCTTGAGCTTATCGATCTGCAAGATGTTCAGCGCACCGGCGCACGCTGGGTCAACCGCGCATTAGGTACCGGCACGCGCGTGCTGCTGGACGAACTGCTGGCGCAAAACGGTCTGACGGGGGACGCCCTAAGCGGCTACGCCCGCACCGAGCCCTCCCACGCGGCCGTCGCACAAGCCATCGCCAGCGGTGATGCCGATGTAGGCCTGGGCATCGAGATTGCTGCCCACGCAAAAGGCCTGGGCTTTGTGCCGCTGCTTCAGGAAAACTACTACTTGGTGTGCCTGAAATCCGCCCTGGAGCAGCCCGCCATCCAGTCACTGCGCGAGTTTCTGCAAAGCCCTGCGTGGCAGCAGGCGCTGGCGGGCACGGTCGGTTATGTGCCGACGCACAGCGGTGAGGTGCTGTCGCTAAGCCACGTGCTGCCGTGGTGGGATTTTGGGGAGAAGAAGCTTTGACGACATTGATCTGAGTTCAGACTTTTCGCCAATAGTTGGGCTGTCGTCGATGGTGGGCAATTGTCAAAATCTCTACGGTATCCGTTCTCACCTTGAACAGCAACGAATACGGATAACGCGGCAAAACAAATTTACGCACGCCATCCTCAGAAACTTTGGCCCAGCTCAACGGCGAGTGAGAGATGGTATCGATGGAGTCAAAGACGATGGCTCGAAAGGTATCCGCTGCAACCTTACTCCGCTGCGAATACCACTGGACGGTTTGCGTTATCTCGTCTAGCGCCTCAGGGGAAATCTCAACGGTGTAATCGATCACAAATGCAGGGCGCTAAGCCGGGCTTTCGCTTCGGCCCAAGGCACAGCCTTGATAGAACCATCCCGCAGACCGTCACTGCGCCGACGGGCTTCTGCAATCCAGGCCCGCTCAACCTCTGCTTCATCAACCTGTTCGCCTTCGAGGCTGTCCAGCAAGGCCAATGTCAACATCGTCCGATCCTCGGACAGCAGAAACCTCGCCTCATCAAATATCTGATCGACTCTTGCATTCATGAAATTTAGTCTAACACCACTCCGTATCTGCCGACGCTCGAGGCATTCATCAAAGTCAAGCAAGTCAAAGCGTACACGACCGAAATCCGCAAAACATCTCATCACGCTCAGGCAGTGCAAAGCCGCGAAACTTCGGATTCTTCATCCTCGCGCGCGTCGCGAAGGATGCACCACGCAGCACTTTGTGCACTCCAAAATGCGGTTGCGAATAATCGTACCAAGGCCCCGGTGCAAACGCGGGGTAGCCTCTGAAGGTCGTGCCCGTCCACTCCCATACGTCGCCCCAGCGAAAACCCTGGCGAGCTGCGGTGTGCGCGGCAACTTCCCACTCCACTTCAGCGGGCAGGCGTCGCTCAGCCCAGCGCGCCCAGGCATCGGCCTCCCACCAGGTAACGTGGGTGGCGCTTTGGCTTCCCAGCATGCGCATCGGTTTGCCAAAGCGGGTTTGCATGACGGCGCCACTGGCCACACCAATTTGATCAACATAACGCGGGCCTCTGCGCCCCTCACCTGTCGCTTTCTCGGCCAACCACTTCCAGCCGTCTGCGTGCCACAGCTCGGGGCGATCGTAGCCGCCATCATCGACAAATTCAACAAATTGCGCCCAGGTGACGGGCTGCGCATCAATCTCGAATTCAGGCACTTGCACGATCTGCGCGGGCCGTTCGTTGTCAAACGCGAAACCCTCGGTCTCGGCGTGCCCCAAGCTCCAGCGCGCAGCAGGCACCCGCAGTGGCTCGAGCACCGAAGCACCGCCAGGCAAGGGCAGCTTGAGC
>JANNFW010000064.1:0-2077 GCA_031380235.1 Rhodoferax sp.
TCTAGGCCAAGGCGGCACCGGCAGCGTGTGGCGGGCACGCCGGGAAGATGGGCGCTTTACCGGGGCCGTGGCGATCAAGCTGCTGCACCTGTCGCTATTGGGCCGCGCTGGGGCCGAACGTTTCAAGCGCGAAGGCGACATTCTGGCGCGTTTGACGCATCCCAACATCGCGCATTTGCTGGATGCAGGTGTCACCGCTGGGGGCCAGCCCTATCTGGTGATAGAACTGGTCGAAGGTGAGCGCATTGACCGCCACTGCGATTTGAAACGGCTGGATATCAATGCGAGGCTAGCCCTGTTTGACAAGGTGCTGGCCGCCGTGGCCCATGCGCACACGCATCTGGTGATTCATCGCGATATCAAGCCGGGCAATATTTTGGTGACTGCCGATGGCACGGTGAAGCTGCTGGACTTTGGCATCGCCAAGCTGCTCGAAGATGAAACCACCGCAGGGGAGGCGACGGAGCTGACGCGCGATGGTGGGCGGGTGCTGACACCTGAGTATGCGGCGCCCGAGCAACTGCGCGGGGAGGCGATCACGACTGCGACGGATGTTTATGCACTGGGGGTGTTGCTGTACCAGTTGCTCAGTGGGCGACATCCTACGTCGCCAGACAGTGGCACTTCTGCGCAAGTCGTGCGCGCTACGCTGGAGACCGATGCGCAGGTGCTGTCGCGGGCTGCCACCACGCCGGATTTACGCCGCTTGCTGCAAGGTGACTTGGACAACATCACCGCGCAAGCCTTGCGCAAGCTGCCCAGTGAGCGCTATGGCACGGTGGCCGCGTTCGCCGAAGACTTGCGCCGCCACCGGGCGCATGAGCCGGTGAGCGCGCGGGCGGATTCGCTGGGGTATCGAACGCGCAAGTTTGTGCGCAGGCATCGGGGGGCTGTCGCGGCTGGCAGTTTGGTGTTGATCGCCATCGTGGGTGGGCTGGTGGGCACCATCTGGCAGGCGCAGCGGGCCGAACAGGAAGCGGCACGTGCGCAGCAGGAAGCGCAGCGCGCCCAAGTGCAGACGGCTCGGGCCGAGCGCGAAAAGCTGCGCGCGTTGCAACAACTGGACTTGGCCGAGGCGATGAGCCGCCTGATGGCCGTGGCACTGGGGCCCGTGTCTGACAAGCCGCTGTCGGTCGCGCAAGTGCTGCAACGCGGCGAGGTCATGGCTGAAAAGCAGTTTGGCCAGGCCCCGCGCGTTCATGCCTATCTGCAAACCCAGTTGGCAACGCTGTGGGGCAGTGGCGGGCAATGGGATCAGATGGAAGCACTGCTGGGCAAGGCGCGGGCGAATGCTGAGCGGGCCGGCGATGTGCAGGCCATGGCTGTCGCCGACTGCGATATCAGCGTGCCCCGAATGCAGCGAGGCGAATTTGTCAAGGCGCGCGCTCTGATCGACGGTGCCATGGCCAGCTTGCGCGCCACCCAACCCGACTCGACGGATCCCATCGTCACCTGCTTGCGGCACCGTGCGATGCTTTTGTCCGAGCAGGGCCAGCCCGATGCGGCACTGGCCGATGCCGACGCGGCCATTGCACTCGTTGCCAACTCGCGGATTGACCAGTCGGGCGTGCTGCTTGACCTGCGTGAAACCAGGGCGGGCGCGCTGGCCGAGCTGGGTCGGCTGGCACCGGCCATTCAAGACTATGAGGCCATGCTGGCGGAGTTCCAGCGCCGAGGCGAGTTGGACAGCACCGCCAATAGCTTCAAGTTGAACAATTTCGCGGTCATCTTGGATCGTGCCGGGCAGAGTTTGCGGGCCGTACAAACCATCGAGCAAAGCTTGCAGGCATGGCTGGGCCCCAATGGCGACCGTAAGCTTGACTGGGCGCAGCGCTCCAACTACGGCAGTATGTTGCGGACAGTGGGCCGCATCGACCAGGCGAGGTCTCATGCTGAACTTGGCTTGACCGAGGCGCTAAAGACCAACGAGCCCAGGATATTGAGCCAAGTCAGTCTGCGCGCCGCTGAGACCTTATGCGAGACGAAGGAACTTGAGCGTTGCGAGTCACTTATCGCCTTAAGCGCCACGAATTTTGCCACCTACCTCAGCGCAACACATCCCACGCTGGCCCGCCTC
>JANNFW010000066.1:0-3173 GCA_031380235.1 Rhodoferax sp.
CAATCTGTGGTGAAGCTGACCAGTAGGAATTTCGCTGTCGCTCGGGCCAGCGCCTGGCTCAAGTTGCCACCAAATTGGCGCGCAGGATCAAAATAATCCAGCGCGCGGGTGATCAGCAAATAAGTGTTTGCATCAAAGTACTCAGCAAACTTATCACCCTGATAGCGCAGATAGCTTTCGATTTGAAATTCGACATCCTGGGTCGAGAACTTGATATCTTTGCCGCCCGCGAGCTGCCTTCCAAACTTCTCGTTCATCACGTCATCGCTTAAATACGTGATGTGGCCAATCATGCGGGCGATGCGCAGGCCGACTTTGGGTTTGGTTTCTGGGTTATGCGCATCGCCATAAAAATGACCGCCGTTGAAATCCGGGTCGGTGGTGATGGCACGGCGCGCGACTTCGTTGAAGGCGATATTCTCTGCGGTGAGGTTCGGCGCGCTTGCGATCACCACCGCATGGCGCAGGCGCGCTGGATATTGCAGTGACCAGCTCAAGGCCTGCATACCGCCGAGCGATCCACCGATCACCGCAGCCAAGGTCTGGATACCCAGCGCATCCATGAGCCTTGCCTGCGAGTTCACCCAGTCTTCGACCGTGACCACGGGAAAATCAGCGCCGTAGACTTGGTCGGCATGGAGTGCATCAGGGTTCACGTGCATCGGCCCAGTGGAACCGAAGCACGAGCCAAGGTTGTTGACACCGATGACAAAGAAGCGATTCGTATCCACGGGTTTGCCGGGGCCAATCATGGTGTCCCACCAGCCTTCAGATTTGTCTTGCCCTTCGTACACACCCGCAACGTGGTGCGAGGCATTGAGTGCATGGCAAATCAGCACCGCGTTGCTCTTGTCGGCGTTAAGCAGGCCGTAGGTCTCAAAGCTCAAGTCGTAGGCACGCAGGGTCGCGCCGCTCTGCAAGGGCAGCGCATCGGCGAAGTGCATGGACTGGGGCTTGGCGATTAGCATCGAAAAATGGCGAAAAAAAACCCGGCATCGCTAACTCTATGGCTAAAGGCGAAACCGGGTAGATTGACGTCTTTAGCTGAACTTATTACGCGCCCGCAAGCTGTGGCAAATCGGCGCGTCTGAAGTATATCAACCCCAATATCATCCCAACAGCGCGTACAGGCCTAGCGCGAGGAAGATAACGGCTGAAGTCACATGCACGGCGCGAATCGGCACGCGTCGCGTGATGCGCTCGCCCAGCCAGACAACCGGCGCATTGGCCAGCATCATGCCCAGCGTTGTTCCTGCCACAACCCAAAGATAAGCCTTGTACTGCGCGGCCAGCATGACGGTGGCGATCTGCGTTTTGTCGCCCATCTCAGCCAAAAAGAACGCGACCAGCGTGGTGGCGAAGACTCCAAAGCGCGGGGCCTTGACGGCATCGCCTTCATCCAGCTTGTCGGGGATCAACACCCACAGCGCCATGGCGATGAATGACACGCCCAGCACCCAGCGCAGTGCAGTCGGCCCGAGAAAGGTCGTCACCCACGCGCCCAAAGCGCCTGCCAGTGCATGGTTGGCCAGCGTCGCAACCAGAATGCCCCATACGATGGGCCAGGGTTTGCGAAAACGTGCGGCAAGCAGCAGGGCCAGCAACTGAGTTTTGTCGCCCATTTCGGCCAGCGCCACGATACCTGTCGATACGAAAAAGGCTTCCATCAGCGAATGCTAACCCGCGACGCCCCGATGCGGCGTTCGCTAGGATACCAACGGCTTACCGAATTCGCCCCGACATGGCGTGTTTTTTGCTTACATTTGGTGCAAAATTGAATAGTTGGCTCAAAACGCACTAAAACAAAGCAAAACCCTCTGGAGATTTCGTATGGAAGCACTAAAACAGGGCTCTGATGCCTTGTTCATCTTATTGGGCGGCATCATGGTGCTGGCTATGCATGCCGGTTTCGCGTTTTTGGAACTGGGGACCGTTCGTAAAAAGAACCAGGTGAATGCGCTGGTAAAAATCTTGGTGGATTTTTCAGTCTCTACCGTGGCCTACTTTCTAGTGGGCTATGGCGTGGCGTATGGCACCAGTTTTTTCGTCGGTGCCGAACAACTGGCCGCCAAGAATGGCTATGAGCTGGTGAAGTTCTTCTTCCTGCTGACGTTTGCCGCTGCGATTCCCGCGATTATTTCGGGCGGTATCGCCGAACGGGCCAAGTTTTGGCCTCAATTGATCGCAACGGCCGTCATCGTGGGCTTTATTTACCCGTTTTTTGAAGGCATTGTGTGGAATCAACAGTACGGTGTTCAAGCCTGGATCAAGGCGACAACCGGTGAGGAGTTTCACGACTTTGCAGGCTCGGTCGTGGTGCACGCGGTGGGCGGATGGTTGGCTTTGCCCGCCGTCGTATTACTGGGTGCTCGCGCGAACCGCTACCGCAAAGATGGGTCTATCAGTGCACATCCACCGTCAAACATTCCCTTTTTAGCGTTAGGTGCGTGGATTTTGACGGTGGGCTGGTTTGGCTTCAACGTCATGAGTGCGCAGACGATTGACAAAATATCGGGTCTGGTCGCGGTGAATTCCTTGATGGCGATGGTGGGCGGAACCTTGGCCGCGCTGGCTTTAGGCAAGAACGACCCCGGCTTCATTCACAACGGCCCGCTGGCGGGTTTGGTGGCTGTGTGCGCGGGCTCGGACCTGATGCACCCGCTGGGGGCGCTGGTGGTGGGCGGTGTGGCAGGCGCGATTTTTGTCGGAATGTTCACGCTCACGCAAAACAAATGGAAGATTGACGACGTGCTGGGCGTGTGGCCGCTGCACGGCCTGTGCGGTGCCTGGGGTGGCCTGGCCGCGGGTATTTTTGGCAGCAAGGCGCTGGGCGGCCTCGGCGGGGTGAGCTTTTCTGCGCAACTGATTGGCACAGCGATGGGCGTAGCCTGGGCGCTGATCGCCGGGTGGCTGCTGTACCGACTGCTCAAGGCGACGATGGGGCTGCGCTTGTCGCAAGAGGAAGAGTTTGAAGGCGCAGATTTGTCGATTCACCGGATCGGCGCCACGCCAGACCGCGAAGTGAACTGGTAACCCAGTCCGTGACCGAAGGTATGTCTAAGTGTTGCTGTGATAAATATAGCTTATTGTGCATATAACACGAGGGATAGAGGCCAATTTAACCACTAATTCTGTGAATTCTGCGGGCAAAGTAATGAATTCGGTGCATTTTT
>JANNFW010000082.1:0-2136 GCA_031380235.1 Rhodoferax sp.
GATCAATGACCGCTGACCTTCGCTCAACCGCTCAATCACCGTATGAATAAGTCGCCGCTTGCTGATGGCCTGTCTGATGCCCTGGGGTTTATCACCGGGGCCACGCTCGCTTATTTGGCCGGTTTACTGCTGGGATTGAACGCCATGGCACCTGGCTACGGCAACAGCACCATCGCAGGCATGGTGTTGGTCGGGTTGGGAGGCGGATTGGGCGTGCAACTGGCGCGGCGTTGGCAGGCAATGCGCAAAAAGAACAAAGACGGAAGGGTTGACTAGCATGGCATTTATTAACCCCGTGGATCTTGAGGCGCGCGGTGTCAAGCTCGTGCCCCTGGCGCTCGACCACGAGGCGGGCTTGCGCAGCGCGGCTGCGGACGGAGAGTTGTGGAACATTCGCGTCACCTCAGTGCCCGAACCCGAGCAGACCCGCAAGTACATTGAAGATGCGCTGACCATGCGCGAGGCAGGCAACCGCTTCGCCTTTGCGGTACTGGATGCCGCAAGCGGTACGGTACTGGGCAGCAGCAGCTACCATGACATCTTGCCCGCCGCCAAACGCGTCGAGATCGGCTACACCTGGTACGCCAAGCGCTGCCAGCGAACGAATGTCAACACCACCGCCAAGCTGCTGCTAATGACGCATGCGTTTGAAACACTGGGCTGCAATGTAGTGGGCTGGCGCACCGACAACTTCAACTTTGCCAGCCAGGCGGCGATTGAGCGCCTGGGCGCGCGCAAAGACGGCATCATCCGCGGCCACGCGATGCGCCGCGACGGCACGATTCGCGACACCGTGATGTACAGCTTGCGCAGTGGGGAGTGGCCCGAGGTGAAGGCGCAGTTGATTCATTCGCTGGACAGGCCGCGTGAGTAATATGGCCCCCACGCTTTTCACTTCGTGTAATACGCTGCCCCCCAAGGGCGCTGTTTTCCCTTGGGGCGGCCCGGCGGAAAAACTCGACGGAAAATAACACCATGCTGATTGATTTTTTCTACACGCTTCGTTCCGCCAAGCTGCCCGTGTCGGTCAAGGAATACCTGACGCTCCTGGAAGCATTGCAAAAAGGCGTGGTCGGCCCTAACAGCCAAGTCGCTGAAGACGATGACACGGCTGGTGGCTACAAGATCGACGATTTTTACTACTTGAGCCGTACAAGCCTCGTCAAAGACGAAAAGCACTACGACAAGTTTGATCGCGCCTTCGCGTCTTACTTCAAAGGCGTCGAGATGGTGGCGGATTTCACCAAGGACATCCCGCTGGAGTGGCTGCGCAAAAACCTGGAGCTTGAACTCAGCCCCGAAGAAAAAGCCAAGATCGAAAAGATGGGTTGGGATGAGCTGATGGAGACGCTCAAAAAGCGCTTTGAAGAGCAAAAGGAACGCCACGAGGGTGGTAGCAAAATGATTGGCACGGGCGGTACATCGCCATTTGGTGCGTATGGCCAGAACCCGCAAGGCATCCGCATCGGGCAAGACAGGAGCCGCAATAAAAGTGCGGTGAAGGTGTGGGATCAGCGGGCCTACAAAGACTACGACGACACACAAGAGCTGGGCACGCGCAACATCAAGGTCGCGCTGCGGCGCCTGCGCAAGTTTGCGCGCGAAGGGCATATCGAAGAGCTGGACCTGGACGAAACCATCAGCAAGACCGCTGCCAATGCAGGCTGGTTGGACATCAAGATGCGGCCTGAACGCCACAACAACGTCAAGGTCTTGCTGTTGATGGACGTGGGCGGCACGATGGACGAGCACATTGCGCGGGTGGAGGAGATGTTCTCCGCGACCAAAACCGAGTTCAAGCACATGGAGTTTTACTACTTCCACAACTGTGTGTATGACTTCATGTGGAAAAACAACCGCCGCCGCTTCAGCGAGAAATTCGCGACGTGGGACATCATTCGCAAATACAACAAAGACTATAAGCTGATCTTTATTGGCGACGCAACGATGAGCCCCTACGAAATCCTGCAGCCGGGTGGCAGTGTCGAATACAACAACGAAGAGCCGGGAGTCGAATGGCTACAGCGCCTGACCAGCGCTTTCCCCAAATTCGCCTGGATCAACCCCGAGCCGCAAGGCGTGTGGCAATACCGACAAAGCATCAGCGTGGTGCAGCAGATCATGAACCAGCGCATG
>JANNFW010000126.1:0-2090 GCA_031380235.1 Rhodoferax sp.
GTGAAGACAATGGCGAGTGGCCAGCCTAGCGCGTTGAAGTCCATGCCCTTGGCTTTGACGAAGTAAGT
The DNA here is from genome assembly GCA_031380235.1 of Rhodoferax sp. GTDB lineage: Bacteria > Pseudomonadota > Gammaproteobacteria > Burkholderiales > Burkholderiaceae_C > JANYCG01. The sequence goes on from JANNFW010000126.1 coordinate 69, forward strand.
CGGCAGCCAGCCCAGAATGCCAAAGGCGCAAATCGCGTTGAATACGCCGCACGCCACGTACAGCCAGTAGTTGGGCTGGCGTGTGAACTGCCAATGCGTCTTGTCGGTAGGCTTGGCCGTAGCTGGCACATCACTCGGCACGCCCCACAGCAGCAAGGGCAGGGCGATGACCAGGCCCAATGCGCCAATCACCATGAAGGCGGTCTGCCAGCCGTAGTTTGCGATGATGGGCACGGTGATGACGGGGCCCAAAGCTGTGGCTACGATCAGCCCCACGCTCCAGGTGGAGTTGGCGCGGGCGCGCACATCGGGCGGGAAGTGGCGGGCCGTGGTGGCGCTCATCATCGGGACGTGAACGCTCTCGGTCACGCCCAGCACGGCGCGAAGCACCACCAGCAGTGCGATCGACGCAGTGAGTGTGCTGGCGATACCGATGCCGATGGTGCACAGAGAAAATCCGAGTACGACGGCGATCAGGCTGCGCTTGGTGCCCCAGCGCTGTGCGGGGGCGGACAGCACCATCTGCGCCAGTCCGTAGGTGAGGAAGAACGCGCCGAGCAGCAGCTCGCCGTAGCTGCCAATCTGCTTGTCAGTCCAGCTGAAATCGCGCGCCATGGCGGGCATGGCCAGGGCGATGATGTTGCGGTCCAGGTAGTGGACGAAAAAGCTGACCGCGAAAACCAGGGGAATTCGCCAAGGCAATGTGCCTGACGAACTCAGGGGAGCTGCTTCAGCTTGCGGCATCCAGCACCAGTTGCGTCTGCGTGACGACAGCGCACAGCTTGCCAGCTTCATTGGTGATGCTGGTTTGCCAGACCATGGTGGTGCGGCCCCGGTGCAAGGCGACGCTCGTACCCGTGATGGTGGTGTTCAGCTTGGCGCCTGCTATGAACTTGGTGCTGGAATCAGTGGTGGTAGTGCGCTTGCCTGAAGGCAGGTTGATGACGGTGCCCACAGCGCCCAGCGTATCGGCAAATGCCATGTAGGCGCCGCCATGCAAGATGTCGCCGGGCGTGCAGAGGTCTTTGCGCACCGTCATTTCGGCAACGACGCGCTCGGGCTCAACCACCGTCAGTCGAATGTCCATCAACCCCGGGAAGTAGGGTGCAAGGTACTTTTGAAGGCTGATGAGATCCATGGCGGCCTCATGTTGAGTCAGGTCATGTCACGTTGCGTCACAGTACGTCACATTACGGCATCGGCAGGCTGACGTTGCAGCATCGCCAGCGCGTTGGCAATGGTTTTGCGCAGCTCGCGGCGGTCACTGATGAAATCGACCGCGCCTTTTTGCATCAGAAATTCAGCACGCTGAAAGCCTTCGGGCAGGGTGACGCGCACGGTCGACTCGATCACACGCGGGCCGGCAAAGCCAATCAACGCTTTGGGTTCGGCAATCACCACATCGCCCAAGAAAGCGAAGCCTGCGCTGACGCCGCCCATGGTCGGGTCGGTCAACACGCTGATGTAGGGCAGGCCTTTTTTGGCGAGTTTGGTGAGCGAGGCATTGGTCTTGGCCATCTGCATCAAGTACAGCAAGCCTTCCTGCATGCGCGCGCCCCCCGTGGCGGTGAAGCAGATGAAGGGCACTTTTTGCTCGATAGCGGTTTGCACGCCGCGCACAAACCGCTCGCCTACCACCGAGCCCATGCTGCCACCCATGAAGTCGAATTCAAAACACGCGGCGATGACGCTCACGCTGTGCACGGCCCCGCCCATCACCACCAGCGCATCCGTCTCGCCCGTGCTCTCCATGGCTTCCTTCAGACGCTCGGGGTACTTGCGGCTGTCTTTGAATTTGAGCGCATCGACCGGCAGCACCTCTTGCCCGATTTCGTAGCGGCCTTCGTTGTCCAAAAACAGGTTCAGACGCGCCCGCGCGCCAATGCGATGGTGGTGGCTGCAGGTGGGGCAGACATTCTGGTTTTGCTCCAGATCGGTTTTGTACAGAACGGCTTCGCAGCTCGGGCATTTGATCCAAAGCCCCTCGGGCACACTGCGCCGCTCGGCCGGGTCGGTGTGTTG
>JANNFW010000200.1:0-2997 GCA_031380235.1 Rhodoferax sp.
GCCGACTACCCCAAGATTCTTGCTGCCATCCAAAGCGATGAAGTGCTGCGAAAGATGGTCCTGGTGGCGACACCCACTTCGCAGTTTGGGGGGATTGCGGGCAATTACGCGGCGGGTGTATCCCGCACGATTGTCGGGAACGGCTTCATCGCCGAAGACATCAGCCGCATGCGCCGGTGGGATGAGTTCAAAATGGGCAACACCCCGCCACCGTTTCCTCTGGAGGGTGCCGCACCTGACACCGCCATCGTCGGCACGGGTGTCGCCCGGGTTCTTCAACTGTGCGAGGCCTTGAAGATTGCGCGCTGCGCCAAACCGCTAGTTGAAACCAAAGCGGACGGCAAGGCGATACCCGACGACATTGCTCAACTGAGCTTGCTTGAAACACCAGCCGCGTCTAAAGCGGCGGCGGCCAACCCCCGTCGAATCGAAGTGCTCGCCGGAAGCGCGAAGGGCACGCCCAACGTGGCTTCCCTGGAAGTCATCAAGGCCGAGGAGCAGGGATTTAAGGAGTTTGATGAAATTTACGTCATGATGCACTTGGCCCAAGTTCAGAAGCTCATCTACGGCAATTCACCTCAAAAAGTCAGCTCCATCACCATCCAGCTGCGTAACACGGCCCAGATTCCCGCTGCGTTGGCCCGCTTGGCACCGATCTTGACAAAATTTTCAAGCAGCCAGCCGTTGACGGTGTTGGATTTCCGTACCTTGAATCCTTTTTACGTGCAGAGCATCCAGTTGTTCGACACGATCTTCGGCTTCATCTTTGTGCTGATTGGTGCCATCGTGCTCTTCACCGTCAGTAACACGATGAACACGGCTGTTGTGGAGCGCACGGTTGAGATCGGCACCTTGCGCGCGATTGGGCTGCGCCGCGCCGGCATCCGCCAACTGTTTGTCACGGAGGGCGCGCTGCTGGGCCTGTGCGGTGCCTTGTTTGGTGTGGTACTCGCGCTGGTGTTGGCAGCGATCATCAATCAAATGGGACTCACCTGGTTGCCACCCGGCAGTGTGGAGCCGCTTCCTTTGATCCTGACAGTTTGGGGAGAAACAAGCATGATCGTCAACACCACCATCGGACTAATCTGCATTGCCATTGTGTCGGCTTGGTGGCCCGCTTATCGGGCGGCGAAACTGGATGTTGTGGAGGCGCTCCGCCATGTCTAGCGCAATAACCAGGAGGTTCAAAATGTTGAGGCCTTTAAGAGCTTTTTTGCTGTTGGTCATGGCAGCACCCGGATTGACCTGGGCAGCGCTCAGCGCCGACGAGATTCTGGCTGCCAGCGATGCCATTCGCAACCCTGGTCGAGCGTTCAGTGTGACAGTGACTTTGACCGAGTTTCAAGCGGGGCAGCAAGTCGACACCAGCACGCTGACCAGTTACTCCCGTACCGAGCAGCAGGGCGGTCAGTTTGCGAGCTTGATGCGTTTCTCCATGCCAGCGCGAGATGCTGGCAAGCTGATCCTCAAAAACGGCAACGACATGTGGTTTTATGATCCAACGTCCAAGGCCAGCGTCCGTTTGTCGCCGCAGCAGCGGTTGCTGGGGCAAGCCTCCAATGGTGATGTGGCGACGGTTAATTTGGCCAAGGACTACAAGGCAACGCTTGTGGCGACCGAAGATGTTCAGGATGGTGAACGCAAAACCCGTAAGGCCCACAAGCTCGGGCTTACAGCACGCTCGCCCGAGGTCACGTATGCCACCATTGAGTTGTGGGTTGATGCCGATAACAACCGACCCATCAAGGGGCGCTTCTTCGCCGAATCATCGCGCTTGTTGAAAACGGTCTATTACCGCCGCTTCCAGCCTCAACTAGGTACTGATCGACCGACTGAATCCGTCATCATTGACGGCCTAAACCCCCAGTCCGTCACGCTGATGCGTTTCTCAGACTATGTGACTCGCGTGATTCCCGACACTTGGCTTCAGCGAGACTATTTGCCGCGCTTCCAACCGGAGTAACCCCCATGCGTCTGCTCAATCAAATCTCCCCAATCGGCCTGGTCATTGCCGCGCTGGTTCAACTACCTGCGGCATTTGCGCAAACATCCGAGCTGGATGCTCTGTCGCTCGAAAGCGCCCCGGTCGTGACTCCGAAAGCGGCGAGCGATACCAAGTTTTTCATCGAAGCTGCAGTGGGGACGGCCAGCCAGCGCTACGCGTCGGGTAATCGTGATCTGGGTCGCTTTTCACTCGACTTCTCCCACACCGCTCGTCTTGCACCCGGTCTGCGTGCCACCATTTCGAATCGATTGGATTATTTCGACCCCAAGGATGCGGGTACGGATGCGGCCATCAACAGCCTGCGCGAAGCTTACGTGACCTGGCAACCTGAGGGAGGCAGCACCGTCGTTGAGTTTGGGCGGATCAACTTGCGCTATGGCCCCGGTTACGGCTACAACCCGACAGATTTTTTCCGGGATGGCAGTGTCCGCGCGCTGACATCAGCCAACCCGTTTGCCCTGCGCGAAAACCGGCTCGGCAGTGTCATGCTCAGAGCGCAGCGCCTGTGGGCAGACGGGTCACTTTCTATCGCTTATTCGCCCAAGCTGGCAGATCAACCCAGTGCGGACGGTTGGAGTCTGGATCTAGGGTCTACCAACAACCGCGATCGGGCCTTGATTGCGTTGGGCACCCAGTTCTCGCAAAGCGTTAGCGCGCAGATTCTGGCCTACAAGGAGGCAGACCTTTCGCCAACCCTGGGCGCGAGCCTTACCGCGCTGGTGTCAGATGCGGCCACCGCCCACCTGGAATGGTCAAATGGCAGTGAGCCCGATTTGATCAGCCGTGCGTTGGCTCAACCTGGTGGGACCACAACGCCTGGTGCAACCACAACGCGCAATCGCTTTGTGGGCGGTTTGACCTACACCACCGCCAGCAAGTTATCAATCACCGCAGAGTACCAGTACAACGGCTTTGCGTTGGGTCAAGCGGATTGGGCAGCATTGGGTGCTGCATCGGCGCAGCGCCAAGTTGCCTATTTGATTGAAGCGCAG
>JANNFW010000232.1:0-10377 GCA_031380235.1 Rhodoferax sp.
GTAGTCGGCACCGCCATCGGTGAGCTGAACAATCGCATCGACCACGTTCTCTGTGTCGGTCGGGTTGATGAAGTGCGTCATGCCAAACTTGCGCGCCATCGCCTGACGGGCGGGGTTGATGTCGACACCGATGATCTTGTCCGCGCCGACCATCTTCGCGCCTTGGATCACATTCAAGCCGATGCCGCCTAAGCCAAACACCACCACGTTGGCTCCCGCTTCCACCTTCGCCGTGAACAGTACCGCGCCAATGCCGGTCGTCACCCCGCAGCCGATGTAGCAGACCTTGTCAAACGGCGCGTCTTTGCGAATTTTGGCGAGTGAAATTTCGGGCGCAACCGTATAGTTGCTGAAGGTCGATGTGCCCATGTAGTGAAAAATCGGCTTGCCATCCAGGCTGAAGCGGCTGGTGGCATCGGGCATCAAGCCTTTGCCCTGCGTGCCGCGAATCAACTGGCACAGGTTGGTTTTGCGCGACAGGCAGAATTTGCAGGTGCGGCACTCGGGTGTGTAGAGCGGAATGACGTGATCGCCCTTTTGCAGCGTCGTCACACCGGGCCCGACATCGACCACAATGCCCGCGCCTTCGTGGCCCAAGATCGCCGGGAAGATGCCTTCCGGGTCGGCCCCGCTGAGCGTGTAGTAGTCCGTATGGCAAATGCCGGTGGCTTTGATCTCCACCAGCACCTCGCCGAACTTGGGGCCTTGCAGGTCGACGGTTTCAAGGGTCAGCGGTGCGCCTGATTTCCAGGCGACGGCGGCTTTGGTTTTCATGGGGGGGTGGGGTGTCCAATCAGGGCAGCGCCTTGCGGCGTGCCCGTTCGCAAGCTCGCAACTAGCTCAAGTCTTTAATTGTCGCGCTGGGCCCGTTGGTTTGAACGGACTTGATCCCGTTGTCACGTCCCGACTCATCCTTGTACATCTGGCTGGTGCCAATGATCTGGTGATTGCCTGCTTTGAGGTTGAAGTAGCACCGCCCGTCCTTCGCGGCGTTGCGTTCGTAGCGGGCTGCATCAGGGCTATTTTTCTGCACCGATGCAATGCCGTTGCTGGCCGATGCCTTGGCATCATATTGCTCGCTGCGCAAAATTACCTCGCTGTTGCCTGCCTTCAAAACGAAGGAGTACTGACCTTTGTCCGTTTTTGTGAGTTCGTACCAACCAGCCATAAATGATCTCCAAGTTGATTTAGGAGTTGCCATAATAACCGTGGCGACAACGCTGTCCAGTCTAAATTTGAGACTGATTTCTAGACATTGACTGCGACAGCGAGTGCGACAATCTTCAAATGTCTACCGCTGCATTTGCTGCAACATCGCCGATGACCCTGGCGCGCGCAACACAGATTGCCGCCTCGTTCGACCTGCGCTCGCTGCCCGCCGATTTTTACGCCAATCCGTACCCAGTGTATGACGTGCTGCGTTCCGAGCAGCCCATCCGCAAGATGCCCGACGGCTCCTATTTTCTGACGCGCTACGCCGACTTGGTGGCGGTGTACCGCGATGCGCAGACCTTCAGCTCCGACAAACGGGTGGAGTTTGGCCCGAAGTACGGCGCAGCTTCGCCCTTGTTTAAGCACCACACCACCAGCCTGGTGTTCAACGACCCACCCTTGCACAGCCGCGTGCGCAAGCTGATCATGGGCGCGCTTGCGCGGCGCAGCATTGACGCGATGGAGCCGGCGTTGATCACCTTGGTGAACAGCCTGCTGGACACGATTGAATCCAAAGGCGATGGCGATTTGATTGAAGACTTTGCTGCCGCCATTCCCATCGAAGTGATTGGCAACCTGCTGGGCGTACCGCGCTCCGACCGCAGCCCGTTGCGCGGCTGGTCGTTGGCGATCTTGGGGGCGCTTGAGCCGCAATTGAGCGCCGCGCAGGAAGCAGCGGGCAACCTGGCCGTCACCGAGTTCTCCACCTACCTGCGCGACTTGGTGGCCGAGCGGCGCAAGCGCCCTGGCGACCCACAGCATGATGTATTGACGCGGCTGATTCAAGGCGAAGGTGCGGGTGAAACCCTAAGCGAATCCGAGCTGTTGCAGAACTGCATCTTCATTCTGAACGCAGGGCATGAAACCACCACGAACCTGATTGGCAACGCGATGGTGGCGCTGCATGAATGGCCCGGCGAGAAACTCAAACTTCTCGACAAAATAAAGAACGGCACGGCGGATTCAGTGACGCTTGATCTGGCGGTGGACGAGTTCTTGCGCTTTGAATCCTCCAACCAACTCGGTAATCGCCGTGCGCTTAAAGCTTGCAGAATTGGCGCGATTGAGCTGCCGCAAGGCGCGTTGATCACGCTGTGCATAGGGGCCGCCAACCGCGACCCGGCGCAATTCGTCCATCCCAATTCGCTCGACTTGAGCCGCGGTGATGCCCGCGCGGGTGCAGCACCGAATCGCCATCTGGCCTTTGGATTCGGCATTCACCAGTGCGCGGGCTTGAGCCTGGCGCGCCTGGAAGGCCGCATTGCGATTGGCCGGTTTTTGCAGCGCTTGCCCCACTACCGGCTGACTGCGCCACCCACACGAGGTGGGCGGGCGAGGTTTCGGGGGTTCCTGTCGGCACCATTTGCAGTTTCTTAAAAAATTAACTTGCAGGTTAATTTATCTATCAAAATGTCAAAATGTCAATAATTTATGATGTTTTAGGCTTTTAGCTCTCGGATAATATGAATGAGCAGCTATATTTAATATAGCACATCTCGCAGTTTGATGGCAGACCATTGGCCACTGTTCCACAGTCCCTGGGTGCTGGGCACGTGATCCAGCAGCAGCAGCTTCATCAGCGGTGCCAGCAGCGTGGCATCGGGCCTGGCCAGCAGCACAAAGCGTGGTTCTTCGATGGGCGCAAGCTCCTCAAGCTGACCGACCCAGTCGAGTTGGGCCAGCGCCGCAAGCGCCGGTGCGAGCTGGAGCGAATCGACCTGGAGCCGCTTGGCCAACTGGCTCGCCGTCAGCCCCTTGGCCTCCGTGCGCGCGGCTTGATCCAGTTGCTGCAGGGACTCCAACGCCAGCTGAAATTGCCAGCCTTGCGTGCCTGCGCGACGCGCGACGCCCGCCAGCAGGCTGGGCAGATACGCAGCAATCACTGCACCCATCAGTACGATCAGCCAAGCCACATAAATCCACACCAGCAGAATTGGCGCGATGGCAAACGCACCGTACATCACAGAATAGGTGGGCATCAGGCTCAGGTAAATCACCAACAGCTTTTTGGCCAGACCAATGCCCACGGCAACGAAAAAGCCGCCGCTCCAGGCGTGCGCCCATTTCACATAAGTATTGGGCACAAAGTGATAAAGCGCCGCCATGCCCGCCGCCAGCAGCCCAAACTCCAGCAGGCTGAACAGGAATTGCACGCCGCCCGGCAAGCCACCCACCAGCCCTTTGGAGGCGGAAATGGCGTAAGAGGTCAACGTCAAACTCGCGCCCAACAGCAGTGGCCCCAGTGTGATGGCCGCCCAGTAAATGAAAACTCGCTGGCGCAGCGGGCGCGCTTGGCGCACGCGCCAGATCGCGTTGAGCGTATGGTCAATCGTCAAAATCATGGCCAACGCGGTGACAAACAACACAGCAAAACCCACCGCGCCAAGCTGGCTGGCTTTGCCGGAGAACTGCGTGAGGTAGCCCAAAACCTGGCGCGCAATGTTGTCGGGCACCAGGCTTTCGATCAACCACTTCTGCAACACCGATTGCAGCGTGGAGAACATCGGAAAGGCTGTGAACACGGCCAGTGCGACGGTGAAAAACGGCACCAGCGCGATGGTGGTGGTGAAGGTCAGGCTGCTGGCCGTCAACGGCAAATGGTCGCTGGCAAAGCGCTCGCGCAGCGTCAGGGCCGTGCTCTTCCAGGGAAATTGGGACAGGGTTAATGGCAGGGACGAGAGGAAGGACAAGTTCATGGTCGGTATGATGCCACCCCAATGACACATCACGAAAAAACCCTTCGCTTGATTCGCACTTTGGCTGTGGGCAGCGTGGTGGGCCTGATCGTCCTGGGCCTGGCGTGGGAGTTGTGGCTGGCGCCTATCAAACCTGGCGGATCGCTGCTCGCGTTGAAAGTGCTTCCGCTGTGTTTTCCGCTGGCGGGCTTGCTCAAAAACCGCATGTACACCTACCGCTGGGTCAGCTTGATGGTCTGGCTGTACTTCACTGAAGGCGCGGTACGGGCTTACAGTGATCGCCCACCCAGCAACTATTTGGCGATGATCGAAGTCGTGCTGTGCCTGGCCCTGTTTACGGCGTGCACGCTGCACGTCAAGCTTCGGTTCAAACACGCGAAGGCGGCGGAGCTTGCGGTCGAGCCGGCACTCGAAGTCAAAACCTGATGACTAGCACCGTGGGTTTGTTGGAGGCGCTGCGCCAGGTTGTTGGCGCGGATCATGTCTTGCACGACGGTGACCTGAGGGCTTGGGAAGCGGACTGGCGTGGTCGGGTGCGTGGACGCGCGTTGGCCGTAGTCCAGCCTGCCAATACGCAGCAAGCCGCCGACATCGTTCGCCTATGCGCACAGCATCAAGCCGCGCTGGGCGTCAGCATCGTGCCCCAAGGCGGCAACACCGGCCTGGTGGTGGGCTCGACGCCGGATGAATCGGGCAAACAGATTGTGCTGAGTCTCACCCGCATGCGGGCCGTGCGCGCGCTGGACGCGGCCAACCTCACCATCACGGTGGAGGCGGGTTGTGTGCTGCAAAGCGTTCAGGAGGCCGCATCAGCGCAAGGCTTTTTGTTCCCCTTAAGTCTGGCCGCCGAGGGCAGTTGCACGATTGGCGGCAACCTGGGCACCAATGCGGGCGGCACCCAGGTGCTGCGCTACGGCAATGCGCGTGATCTGTGCCTGGGGCTGGAAGTGGTCACCGCGCAGGGCGAGATCTGGCACGGGCTCTCGGGTTTGCGCAAAGACAACACAGGCTACGACCTGCGCGATGTTTTCATCGGCTCAGAAGGCAGCTTAGGCATCATCACCGCGGCGACGATGAAGCTTTATCCTCAACCCGCTGCGCGGCTCACCGCCTGGGCTGCTGTGCCCTCGCTGGAGGCCGCAACTGAGTTGCTGGGTTTGGCGCATCGCCATCTGGGCGCTGGGCTGACCGGCTTTGAAGTGATGGGACAGTTTGCGCTCGGCCTGGTGGACAAACACTTCCCGCAGCAGCGTGTGCCGTTGTTCAAAGACACCCCCTGGTGCGTGCTGCTGGAGAACTCCGATCATGAGTCCGAAACGCATGCACGTGGGCAGTTTGAAAAGCTGCTGGAGGTCGCCATCGAGCAAGCCTGCGTAAGCGACGCTGTAGTGGCCCAAACCCAGACGCAGGCCAAAGCGCTGTGGCACATCCGCGAAAGCATTCCGCTGGCGCAACCGCTGGAGGGTCTGAACATTAAGCATGACATCTCGATTGCGGTATCTCGCATCCCGGAATTTGTGCAAGTGACCGATGCGCTGTTGCAAACCGCCCTACCCGGCGTGCGCATGGTCACCTTTGGGCACTTGGGGGACGGCAATTTGCACTACAACGTGCAAGCTCCGGTGGGTGGCGATGCGGCGACGTTTCTGCACGACTGCGAGACGGTGGTGAATGACATCGTCTATCAAAGCGTTGATCAATTTGGTGGATCGATCTCTGCCGAACACGGCATTGGCAGCCTGAAGGTTGACACATTGCCGCACCATAAGTCACCCGTGGCGCTGGACATGATGCGCGCCATCAAGCGGGCGCTGGACCCGGCCAACTTGATGAACCCGGGGCGTGTCGTCAGGACTTAGGGCTTTACTTGTGAGGCTTGGCTCGACTCTTTCCTGTCGCCTCGGAATCTCGCAGTGCCGCATCAATCAAGGCATCTGCCATCCACAGTGCGGTGCGCTCCACTTCACGATCTGGCAAGCCCCAGATGTCTTTCAAAATGACGTAGGGCTCAATGCCGTAAACAACAGACAGCGCATGATGCAAACGGTCTCGTACAGCCGGTTGGAGCAGGGGTGCCAGGGGCTCAATGGCATGCTGAAGGATGCGCACACGGTGCCCACGCCGATAGGGCTCTTCCTCAAGCAGGCCCGCGCGCTCCATCGCCCACTGTTCAAGTGATAGCTGAGCGGCAGCACGCAATTGCGGCTCGAACTCCTTGAAACGCGGAAACGTTTGCAGAAACAGCTCATGCACGCGCTGGCGACCATCGGGATTGTCGGAGGCGAGTATCCGAACGGGGCCAAGGGACGCATCAATCACCGCCGTGATCAACACACTGCGGCTGGGGAAGTAGCGGTAAGCCGTAGCGCGCGAGACGGTTGAGCGCACCGCGACTTCAGCCACGGTAGGAATATGCCCACTGTTGCGGATGATCTCCATGGCCGTGTCCAGCAGGAGCTTGAACGTTGCCGCTTTGACACCGGTTGTCGGGTGAGGTGGTGGTTCACTCACCTTGTATTTGAGTTTTTTCATAGGGTTTGCCCGAAACAAAATTGACTTTTCATCCCTTGCACTGCCGGGTTGCGGGCCGTATAGTACGCTTAAGAAATTTGGGACAAGTGTCTCATTTTTGGAAAGTCCGCTCAACCATTTATCGAGCCAGCATGGCGTTTCACCAGATCAATCGCATCGCAGTTGAAGAGTCAGCAGAGTCTGGAAGTGGCGATGCTGTCGTGTGCGTGCACGGACTGGGCGGCAGCTCCAACACCTTCGAGCCGCTGATGCCAGCGCTCAGCCGCCACCGCGTGGTTCGGGTTGACTTGCCTGGCAGTGGGCGCTCGCAAGGCTTTGAAGGTGCACTGTCGATTGATCTTTTTGTAAGCCAACTGATTGAAATTTGCACACGGCTCAAAGTCACGCATGCGCACTGGCTGGGCCATTCGATGGGCACCATCATCTGCCAACACATTGCAGTACAACAGCCCAAACTGGTGGCCAGCCTCGCGCTGTTTGGCCCGCTGATGGAGCCACCCGATGCCGCGCGCACAGCGCTACGGGCACGGGCCGCCAAGGCTCGGGACGGTAACGGACAAGGCATGCAGGACATCACTGAGGCCCTGGTGCAAGCCGCGCTCTCCAGCGACACGCGCCAGCGCCAACCCGTTGCGGTCGCCTACGTGCGCGAGAGCCTGATGCGCCAGCAGAGTGAGGCTTACGCCCGCACCTGCCTCGCGCTGGCCGATGCAAAAGCTGCCGATGTCAGCCGCATCACGGCCCCTCTCTTGCTCGTGACAGGCGATGAAGATGGTGTGGCGCCGCCCCAAGCGGTGCGCAGCATGGCTGAGAAGTTTCATCAGGCCAAGTCCAAGCGGGTGGTGATACTTCCGCGCTGCGGCCACTGGACACCGATTGAGCGCGCCGAAGATTGCCAGCGTGAGCTGCACGAGTTCTTAGCCACTCAAAATAAAAATTGATCAGGAACTGACCAGAGACTCAATATGGCCGACGTTTTATTCACCAATGTTCGCGTTTTTGATGGCGGTGGTGACGCACCTTTCACAGGTGACGTGCTGGTGCAGGGCAACAAGATTTCCCGCGTAGTCAAGTCAGGTTACGGTGCGCGCTCCAGCCCGGTCATTGGCGCTCAGACCATTGACGGTGTCGGCGCGTTCTTGATGCCAGGCATGGTCGAAGCCCACACCCATTTTTCATGGAACGACCAGCCCAGTCTGGATGCAATTCAGCGCATGCCGCCAGAGGAACACATTCTTTGGTGCGCCGAGGTGGCTAAGCGCTACCTGGACATGGGTTGGACCAGTTGTGTGGGTGCCGCAGCCGCTAAACCACGGCTTGACGTGGTCACTCGAAACGCCATTAACGATGGCACCATCATCGGCCCACGCTTCTTGGCGGCGGGCCAGGAGATCACCGTGCCAGGCGGTTTGGGTGACACCACAGCGCCGCACTTGCCGCAAAGTGAATTTGCGTTTGGCGCTGTGGTCAGCGGTGCCGAAGAAATGCGCCGCTGTGTGCGCATGTTTGCCAAATACGGCGTGGACACGATCAAGATCAATCTATCGGGGGAATCCATCACCGGCATGCCCAGCGAGATGAGCCAGTTCACCGAGGAAGAGATTCGCGTTTGCGTGCAAGAGTCCAAAGCCTGGGGCAAACGCGTGGCGGCACATGCGCGCTCCACCTGGTCAGTCAAGCAGTGTGTGACGCAAGGCATCGAGGTGATTTACCACGCCAGCTACTGCGATGAAGAGGCGCTGGACATGCTGGAGGCCAAAAAACTGGAGCATTTTGTGGCCCCCGGCCTCGCCTGGCTCATCAACACCTGCCATCACGCCGCAGAATGGGGCTTGACCAAAGAAGTCACCGAAAAAATGGGTTACCACCGGGAGCTAGAAGCCGCCATTAACAGCATGCGCGCACTGCGCAAACGTGGCGTTCGCATTTTGCCCGGTGGCGACTACGGCTTCGCCTGGACACCCCACGGCACCAATGCCAAAGACCTGGAGTACTTTGTGAAGTACATCGGCATGAGCACGATGGAGGCGCTGCTGTCCGCCACTGCCTGGGGCGGCCCGATGATGCGCATGGGCAAGGTGCTGGGCTATATCCGCGAAGGCTATTTGGCCGACATCCTGCTGATTGATGGCGACCCGCTGGCTGACATCACCGTCTTACAAGACAAGTCGCGCATCCTGGCTGTGATGAAAGATGGCGAGTTTCACCGCGCACCCGCCGTGCGTAACTCCCGCACCCATCTGCGGGCCGCTTGAGGAGTTCAAATCATGGCTGACACACTGTTTACCAACGTTCGTATTCTTGATGGCACCGGCGCCAACCCGTACAGCGGCAGCGTGCTTGTGCAGGGCAAGCGCATTCGCCAGGTGGGCCGCAGTGCAGGAGCGATCTCGTCCATCAGCGCCCAGGTGATTGACGGCGCGGGCGCGACGCTGATGCCTGGTATGTGTGAGGCACATACGCACTTCTCCTGGAACAATTCGGCCACATTGGCTGGCATCCAAGCGATGCCGCTTGAGGAGCATGTGCTGTGGTGCGCCAAAGTGGCCAAGCAATATCTACAGGCTGGATTCACGTCCTGCGTGGGTGCGGCCTGCGCCAAACCTCGGTTGGATGTGGTGATTCGCAACGCGATCAAGGCAGGCCAAATCTCAGGGCCACGCTATCTGGCGGCGAGTCAAGAGATTACGGTGCCTGGGGGCTTGGGTGATGAAACACTGTCGCATCTGCCATTCCCGGAATACAGCTTTGGCGTGAACGTCAACGGCGCGGAAGACATGCGCAAAGTGGTGCGGATGTTTTTGAAGTATGGGGTTGATTCGATCAAACTCAACTTGTCTGGCGACAACTTCACGCCCGACTCGCCCGCTGAAACGACCTGGATGACTGACGCTGAAGTTGCCGCCGCCATGGAAGAGGTGAAGATGCGCGGCAAACGCGGTATAGCGCACGCACGATCCTGCGCGAGCGTCAAGCAGGCCTTGCGCCACGGCATTGACCTGATCTACCACGCGAGTTTTACCGACACGGAGACACTGGATCTGCTTGAAGCCGCCAAAGACCGAGTCTTTGTGGCCCCAGGCATTGCGATCCTCTATGCGATGTTGTACGAGTCTGAGCCCTATGGCATTTCACACGCCAAGGCGGTGGAGATGGGCTACCAGATCGAGTGGGATGCAGCGGTTGACTCGTTGTCCAAAATGCACAAGCGCGGCATCCGCGTGTTGCCCGGCGGTGACTACGGTTTTGCCTTCACGCCACACTGCCAAAACGCGCGTGACCTGGAACTCTTCGTCAAATACCTGGGCTTCACGCCGATGGAGGCGATCCGCGCGACTACGCTCTATGGCGGGCAGATCATGATGCAAGGCCAAGAGTTGGGTGCCGTGAAAGACGGCTACTTGGCCGATCTGATGCTGGTCGATGGCGACCCCTTGGCCAACCTCTCCATCTTGCGCGACCCCAAACGAATTTTGGCCGTGATGAAGGACGGCGAGTTTGCCAAGCAGCCTGATTTCTCGGCGCAGCAGGCTTACAGGCGGGCTGCATGACCAAAGCCCGGCTGGCGGCATGGATCCTGATTTCTGGGCCGATTGCGGTTTTTTCCGCTTGGGCGATTTTTGACAATGCGCGCCTGTACGTTCTAACGCTGCTCAACGGGTTGACGCTGGCTTCGCTGTACTTCATCGTCGCCAGTGGCTTCACTTTGGTGTTTGGATTGATGCGCAACGTGAATCTGGCGCATGGCTCACTGTATCTGCTCGGCGGGTATGTGGGTTACATGGTCGCGGGCCAGACCGGCTGGTGGATTTTGGCGCTGGCTGCCGGGTTTCTGGCAGCGGCAATCGCGGGGGTGTTAATGCAGTGGCTCATTCTTCGCCATATGCAGGGCCAGGAGTTGCGCCAAACCATGGTGACGATTGGCTTGTCAATTGTG
>JANNFW010000241.1:0-10731 GCA_031380235.1 Rhodoferax sp.
GGAGCTGGTTGATCGCACGATGATTGAGCTCTCCCTGCAAAACCCGGCGTTCGCGACGACCATCAAGACGGCACTGGTCGGCCAGCCCGATGCAATTTTGCTGGTGGAATTTTCCGGCGCGAATAAAGCGGATCTTCTGCCCAAGTTGAAACAACTGGTCGAGCTGATGGTCGACCTGGGCTTGCCTGGCAGCGTGGTCGAGATGACCGACGACGCGCCGCAGAAAAACCTGTGGGAGGTGCGCAAGGCGGGTTTGAACATCATGATGAGCCTGAAGGGCGACGGCAAGCCGGTCAGCTTTATTGAAGACTGCGCTGTGCCGCTGGAAAGCCTGGCCGAGTACACCGATGCGCTCACGCAGGTGTTTCGTAAACACGGCAGCCGGGGCACTTGGTACGCGCATGCCTCCGTCGGCACGCTGCATGTGCGCCCCATTCTGGACATGCAAAGAGGGTGCGCAGAAGATGCGCGCCATCGCCGAAGAGGCCAGCGAGCTGGTGCGCCAATACAAAGGCGCGTACAGCGGCGAGCATGGCGATGGCCTGTGCCGTGGCGAGTGGATCGAATGGCAGTTTGGCGCAGGTGTCACGCAAGCCTTTGCGCAGATCAAGCAGATGATGGACCCGCTCAATCTGCTGTGCCCGCAGCGCATGGTGAACCCGCCCAAGATGGACGACACCTCACTGATGCGCTTCCCGCCCAGCTACAATGTCTTCCCGCTGAAAACCGCGTTGGATTGGTCGGCGTGGAACGTGCAGAACAACCCCGTCACTGAGCAAACCACCGAGCCCGGCAGCGGTGGCGACCCCGCGCAGGGTTTTGCCAAGGCCGTGGAGATGTGCAACAACAATGGGCACTGCCGCAAGTTCGACGCGGGCACCATGTGCCCCAGCTACCGCGTGACGCGCGATGAAAAGCACCTCACACGCGGGCGCGCCAACACGCTGCGCCTGGCGCTCAGTGGTCAGCTAGAAGGTCTGAACGCAGGCGATGCCTTCACCAGCCCCGCCGTACAAGACGCGATGGACCTGTGCGTCGGCTGCAAAGGCTGCAAACGCGATTGCCCCACGGGCGTGGACATGGCCAAGATGAAGGTCGAGTTTCTCCATCACTACAAAGCCAAACACGGCTACACGTTCAAAGACAGGCTCGTCGCCCACTTGCCCGATTACGCACCTTGGGCCAGCCGCCTCGCGCCGCTGCTCAATTTGCGCGACAAAATCCCAGGCGTTGCGGCGTTGAGCGAGAAGCTGCTGGGGCTGTCGGCGAAGCGCAGTTTGCCGCAGTGGCAATCGAATCATTTCTTCAACACCCAACCAGCCGCGCAGCCCGCCAGCGCCTCACCGATGTCGCGCGAAGAGGTTCTGAAAGCACAAAAACCCGTGGTGCTGTTTGTAGATACCTTTAATGGGTATTTTGAGTCAGATATCGCAAATTCAGCATTAAAAGTGCTTCTAGATCTCGGGTTTAATGCGTATATAGCTACTAAAAACGGAGTAAACCAAAAGCCCTTGTGCTGCGGCAGAACGTATTTGGCCAGCGGCATGGTCGATCAAGCGCGCACCAAAGCGGCAGAGTTGGTGCGCGCGCTGCTGCCGTTTGCAGAAAAGGGCATCCCCATCGTCGGCCTGGAGCCCTCATGCCTGCTCACCCTGCGCGACGAGGCGCTGGTGATGGGTTTGGACGATCTGCCCGGTCTTCGCGGCGCGGCGAAAAAAGTCAGCGAGCACGCCTTGCTGTTCGAAGAGTTCCTCGCGCGCGAATTCAAAGCAGGCAAGCTAGACGCATTAAAAACCGCGTTCAAACCAGTAAGCCAACCCATCCTGCTGCACGGCCACTGCCATCAAAAAGCCTTCGATGCCGTCAGCCCCATCATGGACGTGCTGCGTCTGATCCCCGGAGCCAAGCCGGAGTTGATCGAATCAAGCTGCTGCGGCATGGCCGGCAGCTTCGGCTACGAAGCCAGCCATTACGACGTGTCCATGAAGATGGCCGAGCTGACCCTGCTACCCGCAGTGCGCCAACAACCCACCGCCATCGTCGTAGCCGATGGT
Organism: Rhodoferax sp.; assembly: GCA_031380235.1. Classification (GTDB taxonomy): domain Bacteria; phylum Pseudomonadota; class Gammaproteobacteria; order Burkholderiales; family Burkholderiaceae_C; genus JANYCG01. The sequence goes on from JANNFW010000241.1 coordinate 2,055, forward strand.
ACTAGTTGCAGACATCAAATTCGCGATGGGGCACAGCGCGAAGCCGTGCATGTGGCGGTGGTGCTGGCGGGGTTGTTGTGAGGGGTTTGGCCTCAAGGGCGGGCTACCTGGTTCGGTATAGCGGATCGCGGTATATTTTCACCAGCCCGAGCCTAGCATCCTGTCGTCGTCGCAGATTTAGATCAAACACTAGTCGTCACAATGCCCCGCAAACTCATTTCCTCGGTTGACTTCGACGCATTCAGCAGCCGGTTTCGCGCCGAGTCCGACAGAGCTTGCGCTGTTCTTGGCGCCGCTCTTCTTGATGCGACACTGGAAAGCCTCTACAACCGCCGCCTTCGCTGCTTTAGGGAAGAACTGCTCTCGAGCAACAGTCCACTCGGGGCGTTCTCAGCAAGAATTAGGCTTGCGCGCGCACTCGCGTGGATTAGCGAGGACGTTCGATATGACCTAGATCAGATACGCTCTATTCGAAATGAATTTGCGCACAACTTCGACCACGAACTGTCTTTTGCAAATCAGTCAATTACCGACAAGTGCCGGACTTTGCGGGTAGCCAATGTTCTGATCGAGGCGAACGAGCATGCTGCCTCGAAGCCGCATCGCAACATGAGTGCAGGATTGATCCGCGCGATGGGGGCTGTATTCCAACCGCCGAGGCAACGCTTTGAGGTTTCAGTGGAAATGCTCGTTCAGTATTTGGACGAGCTAGCAGGATATTCGACCGAGTACGCAGGTCCAGATTTAGGGGAAGAACTATGGCAACTGGAGTCCAACGTCAGCATCAAGGTCACAGCTACAGGCACTTTAGGTCCTATTCCCCCAGCCGCAAACTAATCCTAGTTGAATGCGGCAGCCAAGCCGTACCCAAGAATACGGACCTCGCCGTTCGCCCAGCCCCACTCTTCCATGACGCTAACCCTTCCGCGTCGCCCTCCGATAATCCAAACCCGACCCCAATCAGCTCCCCGGCTGCCGACGAACCAAGTGACCCGCACCAACCCGACATGACTGACCCCAGCCCCCAAACCTCAGGCGACGTCGCGCTGCCGCCTTTACTAAATGCCCCGCGCGGCCTGATCGTGCAGGCACGCCAGCAGGTGGCGCGTCATGTGGACGTGGTGCAGGTGCAAACTTATTGGCAGATTGGCAGGCATATCGTGGAGTTTGAGCAGGGCGGCCAAGCCAGAGCGGCTTATGGCAAGCGCTTGTTGCCGCAGTTGGGGCAGACCTTGTCGCAAGAGTTTGGCAAGGGCTTTGATGCCACCAATTTGCGGCACATGCGTGGCTTCTTCCTGGCCTTTCCAAAATGCGACGCACTGCGTCGCGAATTGAGCTGGACGCACTACCGCTTGCTGCTGCGGGTCGATGCGCCCGAGGCGCGCCAGTGGTACATGCAGGAAGCTGCGGCGCAAAATTGGAGCACACGGGTATTGGAGCGGCACTTGGGCACGCTGTATTACGAACGCTTGCTGTCCAGCCAGGACAAAGGCGCTTTGATAGCCCAAACCCAGGCCAGCGTGCAGGCCGACCCGCTGCTTGGCACCTCACCCCGCGACTTTGTGCGCGACCCGGTGATGCTGGAGTTTTTAGGGCTGCCCGGTATGGGACGTTTGCTGGAGTCTGATCTGGAGCGGGCGCTGATGGACAAGTTGCAGCATTTTTTGCTGGAGGTGGGCAAGGGCTTTGCCTTTGTGGGCCGTCAGCAGCGCATCAGCACCGAGACTCAAGACTTTTACATTGACCTGGTGTTCTACAACTACTTGCTTAAGTGTTTCGTGTTGATTGACCTGAAGACAGGGCACCTCACGCACCAAGACATTGGGCAAATGGACATGTACGTGCGCCTTTACGACGACTTGCGTCGCAACGAAAACGACAACCCCACTGTTGGCATTTTGCTGTGCGGCAGCAAAGACCAGTCGGTGGTGCGCTATTCGGTCCTGCACGATAGCGAAAATCTGTTTGCCAGCAAATACCGCCTGGTGCTGCCCAGCGAAGAAGAGCTGCGCCAAGAGCTGGAACGTGATGCCCGAGCCTTGGCGGACGATGCCGAAGCGAAAGAAAAAAATGACTGAGCAGGACTAGAAAAAGCGACTGGGCATCCCGGCTGCCGATTCCTTATTCCTGTAGGCTCGGTAAAAAATTAATAAACATAGCAAACTGTCGATATTATTCGGGAGCTGAGGGCCCAGAAAATTTATAGTATTGCTGAAAACCACTGGAAATGGCCAAAAAGCACTCAAAATTGATTATTTTAACTACAATTGTGGTAAATAGAAGTTTTCTTTGCGCAACTAGAGCGCAGTGTGGATTCAGCTTCTAGGTGAACGGCGATACCGCGCGCCTGCTGTGGAATGGCAGATATTCACGGCACAATTTGGATTCAAGGATTGCTTGATGAACCTGTTCAATCAAAACCATGAACAAATACAACGCAAAGATCAAACCTCATTTCGATGCTGAGCTGAGAGATGCCGCACTGCGCGACGCGCACCGCGATCCTACGGGCGCCTTCAAGCACCTTGAGCGCGCGCACGTGTTGGGGCAATCGTCCACTCGCCTGCACGTCATGGCGCATTGGCACATGCTGAAGTGGGCCGTGCGTAATGCAAGGACCGGTGAGTTTGTCGGCCAAGTTGTTCGCATCGTTGGCGCGGCAACCAAAACCGCGATGGGCCTGGTGCCTGAAGGAAACACAGGCGGCTCGAACGTCAGCCCTTTCAAGCGGATGGCTGTTCCGGGTGACTTGGCGGCGATCATCGAACAGGCAAGACCGTAGGCATTCGGTCAGACCGATCAGCAGGGCAGACAAACCTATGCCACTCGACCAATCCCTCGTCGATGCCGCGATCCAGCAGGCGCTCGTACGCTTTCCATCCGGCTACGCGGGCGCGGCAGCCGTGCGCACGGAGGGGGGCCAAATACTCACTAGCGTCTGTTTTGACGCACCGAATTCCGGGGCCAGTCTGTGCCACGAGACAGGCGCGTTTTGCGAGGCGAATCGGCTGGGCGTTCGCGTCGTTGCGTCAGTGTGCGTGTCGCGCAGCGAGCCCGGCAGACCATTTCTGATCCTTGCCCCTTGCGGTATCTGCCAGGAGCGCCTGGCCCTGTGGGGCAGCGATGTTGAAGTGGCCGTTGCTGTGCCGGGAGAGCCGGGCCAGTGGCAAGCGAAGCGACTAGGCGAATTGCAACCGCACTATTGGCGCAATGCTGTGATTGATGCGGGTGAGTGAGCTGATCCTCGGATTGCTCGCAAGGCCGGACTCCCTTTACAAATTCAATCGGTCCACTCCGCTGCGCTGTAACGCGGCGTGATGTGCTGCGGACAGTTCCAGTTGAAGGCGACGACATGTATCACCACCGCGCGCTCGACGGGCGCTTTGTAGTCACGTCGCGTCAACCGCTGCATCAACGCGGGATCGTCGTCGATGCCCACCAGGCGCGCATGCCCGAAGAGCTTGAGGCGGCGCTGATGGACGTAGTCCATGAGGAAGAGCGACAGCCGGTCGTTGCCCAGCAGATTGCCCACGCTGATGTACTGCTTGTTGCCGCTGAAGTCGGCGTAGGCCAAAGTCTGGCTGTCCAGCGCCACTAAAAAGCCGGGCGGCCCACCGCGAAATTGCAAGTACGGCCACCCCGTCTCACTCACCGTGGCTTGGTAAAAGCCGTCACGCGCGGCGATGAACGACAGCTCATCCTCACCCAATGCGCCTTCAGACGTGTGGCGCTCGGCGCTGCGCGCATAGCTTGCGCGGCTGCCCATGCGTGCCTGCATGGACTGCACTTGGGGAGTGAAAGCGACATCGAAATACGGGTGCGGCATAGTGTGTTGGCTCGAGTTGTCATCGGTTGACCCCCACTGTATTTGTTCCAGTGAAAAGTTAGAATGCCTTTGAAATGCAATTGAGTATTCTTCCGATCGGAATAATATGGATCGATTTCACCTGATCAGCGTATTTGTCGCCGTGGTGGATGCCAACGGCTTCGCTGGCGCGGCGCGCAAGCTCGGCATCTCACCCCCTGCCGTGACGCGTGCCATCAGTGCGCTTGAGCAGCAGCTTGCGGTACGCCTGCTGACCCGCACGACGCGCACGGTGCGGGTGACGCAAGCGGGCGAACGTTATGTGCAAGACTGTCGGCGCATCCTCACCGACATGGCCGATGCCGATGAGTCGGCCGCAGGGTTGCACGGCCAGACGGGTGGGCATATCAACATCACCGCGCCGGTGATGTTCGGTGCCAAATTCGTCATGCCGGTGGTCGTCGAATTTCTACAGCGCTACCCGTTGGCCGATGCCAGTTGCTACTTTCTGGACCGGGTGGTCAACCTGATGGACGAGGGCATGGACGTTGGCGTGCGCATCGGCGAGCTGCCAGATTCGTCCATGCGGGCCATCCGGGTGGGGCAGGTGCGCCGGGTGATCTGCGCCGCACCAGCCTACCTGGCCGAGCATGGCGCACCCCGCGCCCCGGCGGATTTGCAGGCGCATTGCATCGTCTCGGCAACGGGTGCTACGGCATCGACGGAATGGCGGCTCATCAGCAAAGGTGTCGCCCGGTCCGTGAAGATCCATCCTCGCATGACCACCACCACGAATGACTCCGCCGTGCAAGCGGTGCTCAGCGGGTTTGGCGTGTCGCGTCTGCTGTCTTACCAGGTCGATGAACACCTGAAAGATGGGCGCTTGATAGCAGTGCTGCCAGCCTGCGAACCCGAGCCGGTGCCCGTGCACGTCATCCATCGCGAAGGGCGCTATGTCTCGCAAAAGGTCAGAGCCTTTCTGGACTTGGCAGTCGAGCGGTTGCGGGGGAATCCTGTGTTTTCCGCCTCAATGATGAGTTAGATAAATTGCTATTTAATATATAGCTACTTATGCATGTTGTTCGAGAGCTAGAGGCTCAAATGATTCTAAATATCGCCCAAACCAACGGGAAATGATCTAAAAGTCGTCAAAATGAGTTGTATTTGATCCAGATCTCACGAACTCTGACAAGTGAACGAACGTACTTTACTTCCCCGATATGAGGCGCTTTTGAGCAACCTGCGGTATGCCGTACACGAATTGCCTGCCGGAGTCCTTGATGGACCGGACGGGGCGACGGTCAAACAGTGCGCCGAGTTGATGGAGGCCCTGAATGAGTTCGAGAGGCTTTGCGGGCAACTGGGGCACAACCACAATGCACTTATTGAAGGTTGCCGTTGGCACTTTGAGCATTACGCCCATTACTTGGGACGGCGTCGGCACTTTGCCGACTATCAGCAATATGTTGAACGCCGTGGCGGTTCATTGCGTGTTGAGGAATCTACATCGTGACGTATAACGGGTCGTTCGTGCAGGACGGCTGCGCCGCCCCACAACTTCAGCATTAGGCGTCAGAAATGATCCTTGCGCCAGTCCTCTGGCCCTCCCGCAAGACGCCGGCCGATGAGATTGCAGGCATTAAGGATCTGTATGCGCACCTGACTGGCCTAGAGTACAGCGCGCAGGCTTGGGAGGCAGCACTCGTGCTTTACAAGACAGCGAAATGCCCGCCGCCTTCCGTTTCCCGCGACATAGCAAGCCGGTGGCGCTTCATCGCCTGCAATGAGTGCATCCTTGAGCTATATCACCTGCGAGCACGCCTCGAAAAGATTCAGTCCGTCCAGCTGCGCAAATGTCCGTCCCTTCGAGCGTGGATTGTTGTATCAGAGCTACGCAGCGCACGCAAGAAGCTTGATGACTACTTTCCGGATATTCAGTCCCTTCGCCATGCAACTGCGCACAGAGGCGAGAACGAAGCGCATCCTGAAGTTCATGCGCCGGATGGTCAGTACGCCCTGATAGGGTTTCGCGAGCCGGATGTATATAGCGCGCCATACGAGGGCAAACTGCGGCAACTCGCGATCACCGAGCAGTCGCTACACCGGCTCAATGAAGTGGTGACCGACTTCCTCACCGCCTTTGTGGTCGCCGCAGCCGGCTTGGAAAGCCAGGGTCACGTTGAGTGAAGCGAGCTCTAAGTCCTAACCATTCGACAAGCTGAGCCCAACGTTGACGACAGCCAGAGAAAGGCGACTGACTTATGTCAGTTTGAAGGTGCCATTGGGTTTGATTTTGTTCACGTGTGTTTGAGTGAATTATAATAAGTATAGCAAACTATCTATATAGAACGAGAGCTAATCGCTAAAAAAATTCACAACTACACCGGAACCTGAAGAAAGTAGTCACAATCTACTATTTTGACTACAATTGTAGTAAATCAAGGCTGCAGATCAGAATTTCAAGCATACAACCCATTTGCATACTCCAGCAGCAGCTCATCCACCACGGCATCGGGCAGGGCATCGAGCAGGGTGTTGATCATGGCCCAACGCTCGGGCATCTTGCCGGTGCCGCCGCCTAGTTGAGACATCAACGCATTCAAGTCCATCGCCTGCGGGTTTTGCAGGGCTTGCATGACCATGGCGACCAGGGGTTGGGTGTTGACGGGGGGCTCTTTGCGGGCGGCCTCTACTGAAGATTTCAGATCGGCTAGGAATTTTTCAACGTGGGTGACATTGGATTGGTTGATGCTCAGGTGCAAATTGGCGGGCGTGCCAGGGGCTTGGAACTGGGTTTGCACGTGCCAGCCGCGCGCTAGCATTTCGTCTTCGATGACGAACACGCTGGCCACGCTGCATTGCATGGTGAACATGCACATGACGGGCTCGGCCATCACGCGCAGGCCGTCGATGGCGTTGACGCCTTCGCGCAGGCGCGTGGTGGCGGCCATCGTGTCACGCACAATGCGCGCGTAGCCGTCATCATCCAGGGTTTGAATGGTGGCCCACGCGGCTGCGATGGGGCCACTGCTGCGCGACGAGGCGATGGTGCTGTTGACCAGCGCGTAACCGGTGGTGTGGGCGTTGGCATACAGCGCATGGCGGCGCAGCGCGGCGCTGCGAAAGACCACGGTGCTCGCATTTTTGGCGGTGTAGCCGTATTTGTGCAGGTCGGCACTCATGCTGCTCACGCCTTCGTGGGTGAAGTCAAACGTGGGCACAGCCATGCCCATTTTTCGCATCGTGCTCAAGAAGATGCCGCCCACGCAAGCATCAACGTGCAGCCACACGCTGTGTTGTAGCGCTAGGCTGCTTAAGTCTTCAATCGGGTCGATCATGCCGTGGCTGTAGCACGGCGCGCTGCCTACCAGCATGACGGTGTGGGGCGTGATGGCGCGCTCGTAGGCGGCGATGTCGGCTTGGAAGTTGGTGGTCATCTCCGTGATCACCACCTTCATTCCCAAGAGGTGCGCGGCCTTATGGAACGCCGGGTGCGTGGTGCGGCAGACAATGACTTGGCCGCGTGCTTCGCCGAGCTTGGGTGCGGCGCGGTCTCGGGCGGCTTTCATTGCGAGCGTGATGCTTTCGGTGCCACCGCTGGTGAAGTTGCCCCGTGCTTCAGCGGGCGCGCGCAGCAGTTGCTTGACCCAGTTGACCACCTCCGTCTCCAGCGCCAGCACACTGGGGAACATGTTGATGTAAAGCGCGTTCTCGTTCAAAAATTCGGTGTAAGCCGATTGGGCGACGGCTTCCACCTCGCTGCCCGCGTCGTACACGCCCGCCCACACGCGGCCCTCGCGCCAGCGGGCATCGTGCGACTTGAATCGCTTAAGCGCTGCTAGAACGTCTTCTTTAGATCTATCCACGATTCACTCTTTTCACAATTTGCTCCGGATTGAAAGTACTGCGCACAGCACGCAGGCCACCACTGCACCGGCTGCCACGCTGGTCAAGCCCAGGTTGAAATCGCCCGTGGCCGCCACAATCGCGCCGGGCACCAGGCTGCCGCCCACACCGCCCAGCACCAGGCTGATGCCGTTGTACAGGCCCGTTGCAGCGCCCACGTTGGCATCGCCTGCGAGCGCCTGCACAGTGGCGTACTCCTGCGCGGTGAAGGCGCTTTGCGCGAAGACGGCTGCTGCGAAGAGAGCCACCAACGGGATCAGGCTGGTGGCTTGAATTGCGCTGTAGCACAGCACGGCGGCACCTGCGAATCCAAAGGCAGCTAGCAGTACGCGGCGCTTCAACTTGTCGCCCAGCACGGCGATCAGCAGCGTGCCGATCACGCCCATGGTGAAGACAATGGCGAGTGGCCAGCCTAGCGCGTTGAAGTCCATGCCCTTGGCTTTGACGAAGTAAGTCGGCAGCCAGCCCAGAATGCCAAAGGCGCAAAACGCGTTGAATACGCCGCACGCCACGTACAGCCAGTAGTTGGGCTGGCGTGTGAACTGCCAATGCGTCTTGTCGGTAGGTTTGACCGTAGCTGGCACATCACGCGGCACGCCCCACAGCAGCAAGGGCAGGGCGATGACAAGGCCCAGAGCGCCAATTACCATGAAGGCGGTCTGCCAGCCGTAGTTGGCGATGATGGGCACGGTGATGACGGGGCCCAAAGCTGTGGCTACGATCAGCCCCACGCTCCAGGTGGAGTTGGCGCGGGCGCGCACATCGGGCGGGAAGTGGCGGGCGGTAGTGGCACTCATCATCGGGACGTGAACGCTCTCGGTCACGCCCAGCACGGCGCGAAGCACCACCAGCAGTGCGATCGACGCAGTGAGTGTGCTGGCGATACCGATTCAGATGGTGCACAGAGAAAATCCGAGTACGACGGCGATCAGGCTGCGCTTGGTGCCCCAGCGCTGTGCGGGGGCG
>JANNFW010000246.1:0-2241 GCA_031380235.1 Rhodoferax sp.
GTAAACCTTGACCATTTTCAAAACGCCTGCGGGCAACTCGTCGCCCTGCGTCAGCTTTTTGCGCTTCTCTTCGAACGCCAAGTCGAAGCTGTGACGTGTCTGCTCCAGCGAGTTTTTGATGCTCTCCAGTTGCGAGGCCACCTCGTCCTCGGCGGGACGAATGTCAAACCAGTGGAATTTTTCAACCGATGCCAGGTACGCCTTGTCAATCTTCGTGCCCTTGGCCAGCTTGTTCGGGCCACCGTTGGCGGTTTTACCCGCCAGCAGTTTCTCGATACGGTCAAAAGCGTCAGCTTCAACAATGCGAAGCTGGTCGTTCAAATCAAGGCGGAAGCGCTTCAGTTCGTCGTCAATGATCTGCTGGGCGCGGCGGTCGCGTGTGATGCCTTCGCGGGTGAACACCTGCACGTCGATCACGGTGCCTTGCGAGCCTTGGTCAACACGCAGCGAGGTGTCTTTCACATCGCTGGCTTTCTCGCCGAAGATGGCGCGCAGCAACTTTTCTTCCGGTGTCAGCGTTGTCTCACCTTTTGGCGTAACTTTGCCGACCAGCGTGTCGCCAGGTTGCACTTCAGCCCCGACATAAATGATGCCGGACTCGTCCAAGCGGTTCAGTTGCTGCTCACTCAGATTGGGGATATCACGCGTGATTTCCTCCGAGCCCAGCTTGGTGTCGCGGGCCATCACCACCAGCTCTTCGATGTGAATCGAGGTGTAGCGGTCTTCCGCCACAACCCGCTCGCTGATCAAAATCGAGTCTTCGAAGTTGTAGCCATTCCACGGCATGAACGCGACCAGCATGTTTTGGCCCAACGCCAATTCACCCAGGTCGGTCGATGCACCATCGGCAATCACATCGCCCTTGGCCAGCTTGTCGCCCTTCTTGACGATGGGGCGTTGATGGATATTGGTGTTCTGGTTGGAGCGCTGGTATTTGATCAGGTTGTAAATGTCCACGCCGACTTCACCCGCCTGCGCTTCCGCGTCGTTCACACGGATCACAACCCGGGTTGCATCAACGTAGTCGACCAAGCCACCACGCGTGGCCGTCACTACCGTGCCAGAGTCCACCGCAGATACCCGCTCAATACCCGTGCCAACAAACGCCTTTTCGGGACGCAACACAGGCACTGCTTGACGCTGCATGTTTGCACCCATCAGCGCGCGGTTGGCGTCGTCGTGCTCCAGGAAAGGCACCAAGGAAGCGGCAACTGACACGATTTGCGCGGGAGACACGTCCATGTACTGAACGCGCTCGGCACCCACCAAAATGGATTCGCCTTTTTCACGGGCAGAAACCAGGTCGCCTGTCAGCTTGTTGTCTTTGTCCAATGTCGCATTGGCCTGGGCGATCACATACTTGCCTTCCTCGATGGCAGACAAATAGTCGATCTGGTTGGTGACCTTGCTGTCGGCCACACGGCGATAAGGTGTTTCGATGAAGCCGTATTCATTCAAGCGGGCGTACAAAGCCAGCGAGTTGATCAGGCCGATGTTCGGGCCCTCGGGTGTTTCAATCGGGCACACACGACCATAGTGGGTCACGTGGACGTCACGCACTTCAAAGCCTGCACGCTCACGCGTCAAACCGCCAGGGCCAAGGGCCGACACACGCCGCTTGTGGGTGATCTCCGACAGCGGGTTGGTCTGATCCATGAACTGCGACAACTGCGAGGCACCAAAAAACTCCTTCAGTGCGGCCGAAATTGGCTTGCTGTTGATCAAGTCGTGAGGCATCAGCGGCTCTTGCTCAGCTTGACCCAAGCGCTCTTTCACGGCTTTCTCAATACGGGCAAGACCAGTACGGTATTGGTTTTCGGCCAACTCGCCGACGCAGCGAACGCGGCGATTGCCCAAATGGTCAATGTCATCCACTTCACCGCGGCCATTTCGCAAGTCCACCAAAATCTTCACGACAGACAGAATGTCTTCATTGGCCAAAACCATCGGCCCAGTGGACTCAGCGCGGCCCATTTTGGCGTTGAACTTCATGCGGCCCACGCGCGACAGATCATATGTGTCGGGGTTGTAGAACAGGCGCTGGAACAAAGCCTGCACCGCATCTTCGGTGGGCGGCTCGCCGGGGCGCATCATGCGATAGATGGCGACGCGGGCAGCGAACTCGTCAACCGTTTCGTCACTGCGCAGAGTTTGCGAAATGTAGGCTCCCTGGTCCAGCTCATTGGTGTAGATGCTGGCGAGTTCTTGCACACCTGCGGTACGCAGTTTTTTAAGCAATGC
>JANNFW010000253.1:0-5880 GCA_031380235.1 Rhodoferax sp.
GCAAGCCCGTGGAGGAGTTGCGCAAGGTACCCGTTTTCGTGTTCGGTGCCGCCATGCTCATCACCTTGAGCGATTCGCGCTTCGGCATGATGATGAGCGTTGCCTTGATCGCATTTCGGACGATGCCTTTGTCCTTGATGCGAAGGCTCGCACCCTTACTTCCCTTTTTTATATTGGCCCTGCTGGTCGGCCTGACATGGGCGTTGCCGAGTGTGGGCGACAACCTGTTGGGGCGAATCACGATGAGCGGCATCGAATTGCTGCACTTTCACAGTGCCTTGCTGATGGGGCTCGGCAGCCCCTTGCCTAATTATGGTGACATGGGTTACGCCTACTTGCTGTCGCGATTCGGCGCACCGATGTCGATCGCTTTGATCGTTGTGCTGTTCTTGATTCCGATGGCGGATGACCGAGGGGTGCGGTTTCGCGCCCTGATCGTGTTGTACATCTTCTCCAACTTGGCGATCAGCGGCACCTCCGTTTTTGCGCTCAAGACCGCCGCGATTGCTTGGTTCTTGATGGGCGTACTCGGTGGAAATTCCAAACCCGATTTGCAAACTGCGAACGCCGAAAGAACCCTCCCAATGCCTCTGGCGCGAGCTCCAGCATGAGAGTCGCTCACGTTGTGCGCCAATATCAGCCCTCGATTGGCGGCATGGAGGAAGTTGTGCGCAATCTGGTGCAACACCAGCAGTCGAAGACGAATTACGAGCCGTACGTGGTAACGCTTGACCGGGTTTTCCGTGAACCTGACACGCGGCTGCCACAGCAGGAAACACTGGACAACGTTCCGGTCAGACGGCTGTCGTACAGAGGGTCCGAGCGCTACCCGCTGTGCCCGCAGGTATTGAAGAGTTTGCGCAAGGCGGATTTGGTTCACGTGCACGGCATCGACTTCTTCTTCGATTTCCTGGCCCTCACTCGTTCGCTCCACGGCAGGCCCTTGCTGGTTTCCACCCACGGTGGGTTCTTCCACACGAGCTTCGCAAAGCGGCTCAAGTATCTTTACTTCAGCAGTGTCACCCGCGCCTCGGTGCTGGCCTATCGCCGCGTCATCGCCACCAGTGAAAACGACGGCGAGATGTTCCGCCGGATCACGGGCCAAAGCCGCCTCAGGGTGATTGAAAACGGCGTAGACATCAAGAAATTTGAAGGTGCCGCCTCAAGGACGCTGCAACCCACGCTGATCTACTTTGGGCGCTGGTCGGTCAACAAGGGCATTCTCGAAGCATTGGACGTGTTGGCGGCTCTGTGTGCTCAGCAGCCCAACGTGCCCTGGAAGTTGATCATCGCAGGCCGCGAATACGATCTCAGCACACACCTCATTCTGAAGCGTGCCGCAGAACTCAGGCTAAGTGAGCGGGTGACCGTTGTCCCTGGGCCTACCAATGACGACCTGCGGGGGTTGATCGCCAAAGCCAGCTACTTCATTTGCCTGTCGCATCACGAAGGCTTCGGCATCGCACCGATAGAAGCCATGAGCGCAGGCCTGATCCCGATCTTGAGTGCAATACCGCCGTTTAAGCGGCTGGTGGACAACACGGGCGTGGGCATGATCCTCGACGAAACGGGCCCGCTGAATCGGGCACAGCAAATCAGTCGGGTGTACGCGAATCTGGCTACACAAGGGGATGGCGGGGCTGGCCGGTTGGAGGCGGCGCGCCGTGCGTCGCTGAGCTATTCGTGGAATACCGTGGCGGCGCAGTATGTTCAGCAATACGACCAGGTGATGGACACGCCATGAAACAGACCCGAACCGCGAAGGGCTTTATGGCCATGCTCTTATGCGTATTGGGGCTGTTCCTGCACGCCAGCGCGCAGGCAGGCTGCCTCGATCAGCCCCGCCTGCGGGGAGTGAATCTTTCGGGCGCTGAGTTTGGGCATGAGCGGCTGCCTGGCGTGCTTGGCAAGGACTATATCTACCCGTCCCGCAACGATGTAGCGTACTTTCGGGACATGCAGATGAATGTGATTCGCCTGCCATTTCGCTGGGAGCGCATTCAGAGGCAACTGGGCGAGCCACTTGACACCACTGAGCTTACACAGCTTCGCCAAGTCGTGGATTGGGCCAGGGAGATGAACCTGTGCGTTGTGCTTGACCTGCATAACTTTGGGACTTATCACGGGCGCGTGCTCGGCACATCGAGCTTACCCGCATCCGCCTTAGTTGATGTGTGGCTTCGTCTTCACCAAGCCTTTGGCAATTCGAATGAGACCGCATTCGGGTTGATGAACGAGCCCGCTGCGATGTCAGTGCCCCGGTGGATGGCGGTTGCACAGCAAACGGTCCTCGCGCTTCGAAGTGCGGGAGCCAATCACTTGCTGCTGGTTGGTAGCGGCCGTTGGAGTGGTGCCCATGAATTTGAAAAGGAGTTTGACGGTACATCGGCAGCAACCAGCTTCAGTGCTTTCAAAGATCCCTTGAACAACTTCGCCATTGAGCTGCATCAGTATGCCGATACTGATTACTCTGGCACGTCGAATCAATGCGGTGCCGCCGAACGCCTGAGCGGCATCATGACCAAGGTCACGACGTGGGCAAAGCAGCACAAGAAACGACTCTTCTTAGGTGAGTTTGGCGTCGCAAATTCACCAGACTGTTTGGCGGCACTCAGAACCCTCGCCACCTCCATGCACGACAAAGATGCCTGGTTGGGTTGGGCCTATTGGTCAGCGGGACCTTGGTGGGGAGATTACGCCCTGAGTATTCAGCCCAACAACGGAAAAGAGATGGCTCAAGCAACAGAGTTGCGTCAGTTTCTAGTCAATTGATGCCCCAGAGCAGTACGAAAGCAACACGAGAACACGGCGAAAAAATGGAAAAAAATGATGTCCTGGCGACGGCACCCACTCCTGTGCCAACCGCCACGCACAGCACCACCGCCGTGCTGCCCAATCTGGACGGGATTCGCGCCATGGCGTGCCTGCTCGTGGTGGTCTCCCACATGCCGTTGCCGGGGAAGAGCTCCACCATCGGCGCGCTGGGTGTGGCGGTTTTCTTCGTCCTGAGCGGTTTTTTGATGAGCTACCTTTACGGGCGCGCAAAGTGGGATTTTGAGGCAGTGTCTTTCTACGTCATTGCACGTTTTGCCAGGATAGCGCCCATCTATTGGCTGGTCGTGACGGTCTGCATTTTCATTTCTTACTATGAACCTGACAGTGACTTTCCGATGAAAGTGCATGGCGCGCAGCAGATCTTCAGGCACTATTTCTTCGGGGGAAGTGGCTATGTATTTTGGTCAATCCCGCCTGAGATTCAGTACTACATCTTCTTTCTGCTCATCTGGTGGGCCATTGCCCAACGCGGCAAACTGATGTACGCCTTGCCCTTGATGGCGCTGCTGTGCTCGGCCCTGCTGCTCACGCATTCCTACTGGCCTGGCTTGACGCTGCCGAACAAAATACACCTGTTTCTCGCAGGAACTATTGCGGGCCTGATACCTCGGGACAGTTGGCAAAAATCATTGGATCAATCCACGCTAATGGCGCTGCAATTCGGCGCGCTGGCCATGCTCGCTTCGCCGATGTGGCTCTACGACTCGCAGCCCGCCCTGTATGCCGCGACCGAGCTCGGTTTTGCCATTGCGGTAGCGGTCTATCTGCTGTCCCTCCCTTCCACCTGGACGACGTTTATCTTCGCCTCAAGTTTCATGCGAAAAATTGGGCAGGCCAGTTTCTCCATTTATTTGATGCATGTTTTGGTTTTCTATTTTGGCCAACGCGTGTGGGGGCTGAAGCAAACCGACTACGACCCGCTTTGGCTGCTGCTGAGTGTTACGGCTGTCGCGCTACCGATGCTGGCATCCAAGTATGTTGAGATACCGCTGCAACGGAAAACGCGGCGCTCACTTGAAAATCTGTATCGCCGCGTTTATGGTGTAGCCGCCAGGCCGCAGCAAGCACCCTCCGCCCAGGCGGTGCTGAAATGAAGATCATGCTGGTGTGCTCTGCATTCCCACCGCGCGGCAAAGGCGGTGGCCCAGAAGGCTCGTTCATGATTGCGAGCGGCTTGCTGTCACGCGGGCATGACGTTCGCGTGGTGACTGTGGGCGACCAAAGCGCCATCGAACAGTACAAAGGCGTGGAGTTCCACGTCATCAAATCGCCCAACGTGTATTGGGACTACTTCTTCACCAAACGCTCGGCACTCCTAAAAACGATCTGGCATGTGCTGGAAAACTTCAATCCGTTAGCCTACCTGCGCCTGCGCCCCCACATCAAGGCGTTCAAGCCTGACTTGGTGATGACGGTCAGCGTCGAAAACACCAATGTCGCCACTTGGCTCTTGGCGCGATTTCATTCCACGCCGGTGGTTCACGTCATCCAAAGCTATTTTTTGGCCTGCTGGCGCGGCAGCCTGTTCAAAGACGGTAAGAACTGCGATGGGCAATGCAGTGATTGCAAGGTTTTGTCCGTGGGCAAAAAGCCCATGACTTCCCTGGTGGACGGCGTATTTGGTGAGACCCGTTTTGTGGTGCAGCAGCACTTGAAGCTCGGCTACTTCAAGCGTGCCAAATCGGCGGTCATTCCCGGCCCCGTGTTTCCGATTGAAGGGCGCTTGCCCAAGCTGCGCAACGGCCCGCTGGTGGTGGGCTACATGGGCGTACTCGCACCGCACAAGGGCGTTGATGTGTTGGCCGATGCCGCGTGCGCACTGGGGCCTGCCAGCAATATCAAATTTGTAATTGGCGGCACTGGAGAAGACACCGTCTACGTTGAGCAACTGAAGACCCGATTCGGCGAGGCTCACGTCGAGTTCTTGGGCTGGGTCAAGCCTGAAAATGCCTATCCCCTCTTTGACGTGCTGGTGGTTCCGTCGCGCTGGAACGAACCCTTTGGGCGCATTGTGGTGGAAGCGCTGGCCTATGGCGTGCCGGTGATCTGCGCGCGCTCGGGTGGCATTGCAGAGAGCATCTTGTCGCACAAAAACGGCTTCACGTTTGAGTCGGGTAACCACGTCGAACTGGCAACGCTGTTGCGCGATGTGATTGAAGCCAACGCGCCAGGGCATTTGGCCCTTTCACAAAATGCGTTGCAGCATTCGAAGTCGTTTGATATCAGGGCCATCTCCAAGCGGATCGACGACTTTCTGACCCTCACCGTCGCCGAGTTCAAGGCGCGATGAGCACCGATGTTCACCAGGATGTGCAGAGCGATGTCCAGGCGAAGGCGCGGCTCGGGTCGGGCGCGGTATGGTCGATTCTTGACAACCTGGCGCAGCAAGTTTTGTCGTTCCTGGTGTTCATAGTGCTCGCGCGTCTGGTGGCACCTGCCGAGTTTGGCCAGATTGCCATTGCACACGTCGCTGTCAGCTTCGTGCGCCAAACCGTGTTTGATGCCATCACCCACCCGGTTGCACGCACCGAGTCGCCCACCGATGCCCTGTATTCGTGGGCGTTCTGGGTCTGCTGCATGGCGGCGTTGTTGATGTCAGTGCTGATCCTTGCCAGCGCCGACGTGGTTTCGCGCTTCTACGCACACCCGCAGCTCGCTCAGGTGCTGGCGTGGATGAGCCTGGTTGTCATGGCAACGGGTATTGCCGCGGTGTACGAGGCGCGCCTGGTTCGCCGGATGGCGTTCAAACCACTTGCCATCCGGTCGATCGTTTCAGTGTCCATCGGCGGCTGTGTCGGAATCGCAATGGCTTTGCGTGACCACGGCGTGATGGCCTTGGTGGCTCAGCAGGTCATCACGAGCTGCGTAGCGCTGGGCCTGCTGGTCGCGCAGGCGCGCTGGCGACCCCAGTTCCCAGCAAAGGGCATTCCGTGGCGAGAGTTTTTACCCAACGCGTCTCGCGTCAGCGTAACGGGATTCTTCAGCTTTTTGGGCAGCCAGGGCGACACCGTGCTGGTCAGCGTTTTCATGGGCAGTCATGCCACC
>JANNFW010000279.1:0-3253 GCA_031380235.1 Rhodoferax sp.
TGTAATACGTTATTGTAAACCAGCTATGTGCATCAGAATGCGAAACAAGCAAGATCTGAGACTGTTCCAAACCCACACGGGGAGTTGTCTGACAGACCTTCGCGGAGTTCGGATGCGTAATGAGGTTTTGTCGCGATGCCATGCACGTAACGCACTTTTGAAGAGCCCACCATGACCCAACACGCCACCATTGCCGACCACGTAACCTACCGCCCAGGCGACGGCGCACCGCTGGTGATACCACTGGGGCCCGTAGAGGTTGACTTGACCGCTGACAGCGCCACGCTGAGCTGGACTGCCGAAAACGGCGCTGCGGGCTTAACCGCCATTCCACTGACGCAGTTCAACGAGTATGTGAAGCAGAAGAGAATTACGCTCAAAGACTAGCGAACGCTAGTTTGCCCCTGGTAGGCTCTCACCGCGCCCAATGATCTTCGACATGCTGTTCGTCAAAAAGCGGGAGAGTGAGGGCTTTTTTTAAATCCACCGACCCGAGTCCGGGCAAACGCTGATCGGAGCAGCATTGCGCCAGACTTGCTCATCTTGTAATAGCAGGGTAGTCGCAGGATCAGTGTCAAAGGCGATCCGAAGTGCCGTCGCGACGTCGACATTCTCAATCGGAAGCTCCCACGTCAGGAACACCTGGCTGCAATCGCGCTCAGAGGGAAAGTCGCTGGCATGAAATCCACGGCTGCCGCGCTCAATCACGGCGTGGGGCTGGCCCGTGTCGAAGATCACCACGGTGCCCCGCGTCAGGGGAATTCGATGACCTGTCGCAGCAAAATGCAAGTCGAGACCCCTGTCCTCAGTCAAGAACAGATTGCAAAAGGCCATGCCGCCATATTGCGCGCCGTCATGGTGGTACCGCGCGCCACGGCAAGCCATCAAGGCGACCTCGCTGGAGGCCAGCACATCATGCAGGCCGAACGTATCCATCCAGTCGCGCGCTGCCTGCACGCAGTGCTTGTAGTCAGGCCAACGCATGCGCGCTCGGGGCAAAGGCAAGGCCGCCACGTCCCCAGGTTCCAGGCCAATGCGCAACGATGTCTCACTTTGCCAATCCGCCAGCAGCCTTGCAGGCGGTGCAGGCACTTCGACCGTGCCGGACAGCACCACATCACTCACGCTTCGGCTGCGGAGGGAATCGCCACTGCGGTAGTACGAAACAGGGCTGGTTTCGCCGCCGCCACCCTCCCCCATCACGTCGCCAAAATCACTTGGCAGCCACAGGCCACGCCGGCAGCTTGCCCACATCCCGCGCATCGTGCTGAATGATCACGGTGGCCTTGAGGTTGGCGGCGGCAGTCTTGAACCTGTCTAGCGACGCCAGCGTATCGCCCCTGTGGAAGTTGAAACCGGGCACGCCGTTCATCGCGTAGTTCTCCTGGAAGTGCGTGAGGTCGCCTGTGATCAGCACGGGGCCTTTGTCCTTGAGTTGTACGAGCAAGCTGTGATGACCCGGCGTATGGCCAGGTGTATTGATGATGATGACCGAGCCATCTCCAAACACGTCCTTGTCACCCGGCAGTGCCTCAAGCTTGCCACCGCCGCTGATCCAATGCGTAAAGGGTGCCACGTTGGCGCCGACGTTGGGCTTGGGCGAGGTGATGCCGTCCCAATCGCCCTTGCCAATCAGAATCGTCGCGCTGGGGAACGACGCCACCTGCCCTGTGTGGTCGGCATGGTAATGGCTGATGCCCACGTACTTGATTTGCTCAGGTCTAACGCTGATCTGCGCCAGTTGGTCAACGATGCTCACCTTGGGGGCCGGTGCACCAGCGGTCAGCGCATGGCCGGTGTCCCACAGCATGTACTCGTCGCCACGCTTGATGAGGTAGCAGCTATAGGTGAACATCACCCTGTTGTCGGTGAAGGCCCAGGTGTCGTTGAAGCGAGCGACGATATTGAGCACCGGCGTGCCGCAATCAAGCCGTGCAAGTGTCAACTCAGGCGCGGGAGTTGTTGTTGTTTGGGCGGTTGCTGGCAGTGTGGTGAAGGCGGCTGCGCAGGTCAGCGCGATACCCAAAGGTAGTGTGAGGGGGAGTTTGGATAGCATGGGTTGTGTCCTGTTGGTGGGGTTGGAACGTCGCACCGACTATCTCACTAGATTGCGAAAATATCAAACAGTTGCGAGTTGAAGCATCGCTAAGGCGGGCCGTGAGCTGTACTTCGGCCATGGGCCATTTCGTCTCGCCCTGCCCTCTGCATGTGAATCGGACTCTCAATATACCCAATATGAGTATATTAAAACTCTGAAGCCACCTAAAATCGAGAATTGAGAAAAAAATAGCCTTCTAGCTCTCGTATATTATGCACAAGCAGCTATATTTATAATAGCTATTGGTAAAACGAGAACGCTAAGAGGGTGCCCTCCACAGCCCGCCGATGACGCGGGCGAGTGGATGGCTTGGAGGCTCGGTACTTCAATCAGCGACAGCGAACCGGCTTACTTGGGTGCATCGGCCACCCGGCGACCTAATGAAATAACGTAGGGCGTCGCCCTGGCCAGCAAAACCGGGTCTTGCGAAGGTTTAATGCCCTTTGGCAATACCAGGGGATTGAAGGTGATCAGCTCGCACGAGCCACCAGCGGCGGATGCCACACCGTCAATCACCAATCGGCCAACCGACACCACTTTTCTGCTGTCGGGCCACACTTTGGTGGGGTCGGTCAACTGGTCACTCTTGTCGGCGAGCTGCACGCTGAAGTTGAATGCCGCCGGGCTGGCGGCGACCCGCTTGCGCAATTCAGCCACCAGAAAATCATCGGGCATGGTTTTGATTTCGTCGTCGGTCAGGCCCACAGTGCCCGCTTCAGGTAAAAATTGCCAGCGCACAAACTGACTTTCGTTTTTTGCGTTGGTGAACTCAAAGGCATTGGTTCCCCAGTAATTCACAGACGCATAACTTGCGGGCACGGGTGCCTTGGCAAGGTAGGCACCCTGCAACGTGGTTTCAGGGTTCGCCTCGTTGAATGCCTTGAGCTTTTCAGGATCCGGCTTGCCGGTGGCGGGATCGGCCGTGCGTGCCTGCATGAACGGGGCAAATTGCTCAGGCCTGGCAACAAAGAAGACGGGGGCCGACACATTGGCCATCTGCCAGCTCTCACCACCCGGCAGATCGAACTGCACTGCCAGCCCGCGCACACTTCGGCCTTTGTCACTGGCCTTGGGGCTGCCGCCTCCCACCGAAAAGCGTGCGATGACGGGCACGCGGTTGCCACTGAAAGCGCTGCTGCTGGACAAGGCGCGCCC
>JANNFW010000303.1:0-2300 GCA_031380235.1 Rhodoferax sp.
GTTGACCCCCAATGTGCTGGCGTTCCTGATTGCTGGGCTCATCATGTGTGCGGTGGCTTGGCTTATTGAGCGATTGGTGCTGCGCCATTTGGTCAATCAGGAAGGAACGACGCTGCTCATGGCGACTTTAGGCATCAGCTACTTTCTGGACGGATTTGGCCAGACCATCTTCGGCAGCGACATTTACAAGATCAATATCGGCATGCCCAAAGAACCCATCATGGCGTTGGAGGGTTTTTTCCCAGGCGGCATCCTGATCAACAAAGAAGACCTTTACGCCGCCTTGATTGCGGCGGTGCTGGTCACTTTGCTCAGCATTTTTTTCCAGAAAACATCAACGGGCCGAGCCCTGCGCGCTGTGGCGGATGACCATCAAGCCGCGCAGAGCATTGGTATTCCGCTGAACCGCATTTGGGTTGTCGTGTGGTGCGTGGCGGGTATCACCGCGCTGGTGGCAGGGATGATCTGGGGCTCCAAACTGGGTGTGCAGTTTTCATTGACAGCGGTTGCATTGCGGGCCTTGCCAGTGATTATTTTGGGTGGATTGACGTCGGTGCCCGGCGCCATCATTGGTGGGCTGATCATCGGCGTGGGCGAAAAATTGTCAGAGGTTTACTTGGGGCCGTACGTCGGCGGTGGCATCGAGATTTGGTTTGCCTACGTGCTCGCGCTGGTTTTTTTAATGTTTCGCCCACAAGGATTGTTCGGCGAGAAGATCATCGACAGGGTCTGACCACATGTTCTACAGAGAAAACGGTCAATTCAAGACCACTTATTCAAAAGACCAGCAGATCTTTCCGATCTTGCAGGACAAGGTGGCGATTCTGGCGATCATCGCATTCGCATTCATCGCCGTGCCTTTCCTGGCGGACGAATACATGTTTCGCGCCATCCTGATCCCGTTTTTGATTTTGACGCTGGCTGCCATTGGTGTGAACATCCTGGTCGGCTACTGCGGGCAAATTTCCTTGGGGTCGGGCGGCTTTATGGCGGTGGGTGCCTATGCGGCTTACAACATGTTTGTGCGTTTTGACGGTATGCCGGTCATCGTCGCTCTGTTGACGGGCGGTTTATTCGCCACCCTGGTCGGCATCTTTTTTGGCATCCCAAGCCTGCGCGTCAAAGGGCTCTACCTGGCGGTGGCAACGCTCGCCGCGCAGTTCTTTTGCGACTGGGCTTTTTTGCGGATCAACTGGTTTACCAACAACTCAGCATCCGGTTCGGTGTCGGTGTCTAACCTCCAAGTGTTGGGCTGGACGATCAACACCCCGGCTGACAAGTATCTCTTTTGCCTTGGTTTTGTGGTCGTGTTCGCACTTTTGGCCAAAAACCTGGTGCGGTCTGCCATCGGTCGTGAGTGGATGGCGATTCGTGACATGGATGTGGCTGCTGCCGTCATCGGTTTTCGCCCGATGTACGCCATGCTCTGTGCGTTTGCCGTCAGCTCGTTCATCGTGGGTGTGGCGGGCGGGCTCTGGGGCTTTGTGCACCTGGGTTCGTGGGAGCCCGCCGCGTTTTCGATTGACCGCTCGTTTCAGTTGTTGTTCATCGTGATCATCGGCGGCATGGGCTCGATCATGGGCTGCTTTTTCGGGGCCGCCTTCATCGTGATCTTGCCGATCTTCTTGAATCAAGCTTTGCCGGTGCTGGGCAGCCTCGTTGGTATCAATATTTCTACCGCGTTGGTGTCGCACACCGAGTTCATGATTTTTGGCGCGCTGATTGTGTGGTTTTTGATTGTGGAGCCGCATGGGCTAGCGCGCCTGTGGAGCATTGGCAAACAAAAGATGAGGTTGTGGCCTTTCCCGCATTGATGTTTTTTGCATTGATCGGGTAAGTCCTGATAGGTTGATGTGTTCGTGTTCGCGTTCTTGTTCGTTAATCCAAGGCACTCTGTGCTTTAACTTTTGGAGATATTTATGAAATTGCGTCATATTGCCCTGGCCACCGCGCTGGTGGCCGTTGGCTCTTCGGCTTTTGCGCAAGCCAAAGAGCAGTTCTTCCCCTTGCTGGTTTACCGCACCGGTGCCTATGCGCCCAACGGCGTGCCATTTGCCAATGGTATGTCCGACTACATGAAACTGGTGAACGCCCGCGGCGGCATCAACGGCGTAAAAACGCTGACGGAGGAATGTGAAACCGGCTATGCCACCGATCGCGGTGTGGAATGCTATGAGCGCCTCAAAGGCAAAAATGGCGGGGCGACCGTGTTCCAACCCTTGTCGACCGGCATCACTTTCGCGCTGACTGAAAAAGTCCCCGCTGACAAAATCCCCTTGATCACCGCAGGCTACGGCCGT
>JANNFW010000311.1:0-2381 GCA_031380235.1 Rhodoferax sp.
TTGCACTGTTTTGAAACTTTTTTCAACCACACCCTCAACCCTTGGAGAGATCGTCATGAGCATTCGTAATTTGAACCGTCGGGCTTCCCTTAAATCTTTGGCCTCGCTGACCGCGTTGGGGGCATTGGGGTCGTGGAGCACCCTATCGCAGGCCCAAAAGCCGATCACGGTCGGCGTGATTTATGTCGGCCCGCGCGACGACTATGGCTACAACCAGGCCCAAGCCCAAGCCGCCGCCGAGCTCAAAAAAATGCCAGGCGTCAAGGTGGTCGAAGAAGAAAACGTGCCCGAGACAGCGGCAGTGCAAAAGAGCATGACGGGCATGATCGCGCAGGATGGTGCGTCGCTGATTTTACCGACCTCATTCGGCTATTTTGACCCTCACATGCTTGCGATTGCTGCCAAAAACCCGGACGTGCGTTTCTCCCATTGCGGTGGCATGTGGACGGAAGGCAAACACCCCAAAAATACTGCGAGCTACTACGGCTACATCGATGAATGCCAATACCTGAATGGCGTGATCGCCGGGCATATGAGCAAGACCGGAAAAATCGGCTTTGTGGCGGCCAAGCCCATTCCTCAGGTGCTGCGTAACATCAACGCGTACCTGTTGGGTGCGCAGTCCGTCAAGCCGGGCATCACCTGCAACGTGATCTTCACGGGCGACTGGTCGATGGCCGTTAAAGAAGCCGAGGCCACCAACAGCCTGGCCGATCAGGGTTGCGATGTTTTCACCATGCACGTTGACGGCCCCAAAGTAGTGGTGGAGACAGCGGCCAAGCGCGGAAAAATGGTGTGTGGCTACCACGCCAGCCAAGCCAAGCTGGCCCCCAACGCTTACTTGACGGGTGCCGAGTGGAATTGGCTAACCGCCTACACCACCTTCATCGAGGCCGCCCGAAGCGGCAAGCCGCACCCTAACTTTATTCGGGGTGGTTTGAAAGAAGGCTTCGTCAAAACGTCAGCCTACGGCGCGATGGTGACCGATACAGCCAAGAAGAGTGCCGACGGCACCAAAGCGAAGATGGTGGCAGGCAGCTTCGACATCTTCAAAGGCCCGCTCAAGGACAACAAGGGAAGTGTCGTCATCGCAGCCGGCAAGAGCTACAAACAGACCGACATAGAGCTTGAGAAGATGAACTACTTGGTGGAAGGCGTGGTCGGCTCGATCTGACGGCGCGCGGACACTGACAGGCAGCGGCTCCCCGTTTTCGCAATCGCTAGAACGAGCAGCCATGAACACTTTGAAAGAAGCTGTGCTGCCCACTTTGGCGATTCTGCTTGCGCTGCTGATTTTTGGCGTGTTCGCAGCGGTTGCTGGCGTTGATCCGGTGGCAGTTTGGGTGCTTCTGTTCAAAGGCGCATTCGGCGATTGGTTCTCATGGCAAAACACCTTGCAGCGTGCTGCGCCGCTGATGCTCACCGCCCTGTGTGTCGCCATCCCCGCCAGAGCTGGGCTAATCATCATCGGTGGTGAAGGCGCACTTGTGTTGGGCGGCTTGGCGGCGGCGGCACTGCCATACGCTCTTGCATTGCCGCAGAATCTGGTAGGGTCTGTCCTGGTTTGTACAGCGGGCGCGGTGGCGGGTGCGGCATGGATTGCACTGGCTGGCTGGTTGCGCCAGTACCGGGGCATCAATGAAACCATCAGCAGCCTGCTGCTCGCTTACATCGCCATTGGGTTGTTCAAGCACTTTGTGGAAGGCCCGCTGCGCGACCCATCAAGCCTAAACAAACCATCCACACTGGCATTGCCCGAGGGTGCGCGCATCAGCGGCATCATGGGCTCTGATGTGCATTGGGGCTTGGTGTTGGGCGTGCTGGCTTGCATCGCACTGGGGTTTTGGATCCGCTGGACAACGTCCGGCTTCGCGGTGCGGGTGGTGGGCGGCAATCCACGTACCGCGCAACTGGTGGGGTTACCTGCGTCCAAACTGATTTTGCTGGCGTGTGCGCTAGGGGGCGCTTGCGCGGGCTTGGCGGGTGCGGTGGAAGTTGCTGCCGTGCACACCAGCGCCAATGCCTCGTTGATTGCGGCCTACGGCTATGCGGGCATCTTGGTGTCGTTCATCGCGCGGCACAACCCCGTTGCCATCATTCCAGTCGCCATTCTGTTTGGTGGGTTTGGCGCTGCGGGCAGCCTGCTGCAACGCCGTCTGGGGTTACCCGATGCATCGGTGCTGGTGCTTCAAGGGATCGCCTTCGTGCTGATCTTGGCCAGTGAAGCTTTACGCGATGTGGACTGGAGAGCCCTGCGCGCCAAGCTGAGGCGATCATCCGGCCCCAGCCCCATCCAACTGGCCATGGGGGACAAAATCACATGACCGCCGATCAATGGATTGCACTGGCGGCCGGTATTCTCGGCGGGGTGTTACGCGTTG
>JANNFW010000351.1:0-2122 GCA_031380235.1 Rhodoferax sp.
CATTCCGTGTACGCTGTGCGGCAGCCAGGAAAACTTGCAGCGCAAGCAGATTGGCAACATGCTGCGCGATTGGCAAAAGCAGTACCCAGGCCGCATTGAGAGCATGTTCAGCGCGCTGCGGCCTGGATACTGCTTCTGCCAATCGCGCAGCATGTTGCCAATCTGCTTGCGTTGCAAGTTTTCCTGGCTGCCACATAGCGTACACGGAATGATGGGAAAGGCGCGGTGCGCCGCCCAGCGGATCAGGTCTTTCTCCGCCACATTGGCTAAGGGCCGAATCACGATATGGCCACCGTCATCGCTGACCAGCTTGGGCGGCATGCCTTTGAGTTTGCCGCCGAAAAACATGTTCAAAAAGAACGTTTGCAGCATGTCATCGCGGTGATGGCCCAAGGCAACCTTGGTGGCGCCCAGCTCATCGGCCACGCGGTACAAAATGCCGCGGCGCAGACGACTGCACAGGCTGCACATGGTTTTGCCTTCAGCAATCACACGTTTGACGATGCTGTAGGTGTCCTGATTCTCGATATGAAAGGGCACACCCACCTGCTTCAAATACTCCGGCAGAATGTGCTCGGGAAAACCGGGCTGCTTTTGATCCAGGTTCACCGCGACCAACTCAAATTTGACCGGCGCGCGCTTTTGCAGTTTGAGCAAAATATCCAGCATTGCGTAGCTGTCTTTGCCGCCGCTCACGCACACCATCACTTTGTCGCCTTCTTCAATCATGTTGAATTCGACAATGGCCTTGCCAACCTCACGGCACAGGCGCTTCTCCAGTTTGAGCGTCTCGTGGGAGGCGCGTTGCGACGCTTCACGTTCGGCCTTGAAATCAGGGCGCGGTGGCGCGGCGGTTTCGGTGTCAAGCCCTTCGTCTTCGTCTGTCCAAACTGCGTTCATTTTTTCCTCCAAAAGCGTACTTACCACTGCCCGGTCTCGACCCGAATCGCCACTTCGCAATCGTCAAAAATCTCCAATTTGGCGATTTTTACCCTCACGCCGCACACGCCGGGCAGTTGCATCAAACGATTGGCGAGCTTGCCAATCAGGCTTTCCAGCAAGTTGACATGCACCGCCGTGCACTCGTCAATGATGATTTTGCGCACTTTTCGGTAGTCCAGCACGTGGTTGATTTCATCGTCGGGCGGCAGCAAAGGTTGTGGCCCCAGGCTTAGTTCGGCATCGACCTGAATCGGCTGTGGAGCCTGTTTTTCAGACTCCAGGATCCCTAAGTTCGCGTTGAAGCGCAGACCGGTCAGGGTGAGTGTTTGTTGACCCAACATCTCTTTTTCAGTCGCTGTTGTCATCCGGCGGGCCTTACATCAGCGAAAAATCGCGTTCAAATTTCATCAAATGCTGGCCGCCATCCACCAGCAGCGTGGTGCCAGTGATGGACTGGTTTTCCAGCGCAAATTTCACGGCCGACGCGACGTCTTCAGGCGTGCTGGAGCGGTTTAGCGGGCTCAAGGCGTGCAAAGCCTTGAACTTTTCGTCGCTCAGCATGTGGCTGGTCAAGGTCAGGCCTGGTGCTACACCCACCACACGTACGTTTGGTGCCAGGGCGAGCGCCAGCATGGTGTTGGCAGCTTCCAGTGCGGCTTTGGAGAGGGTGTAGCTGAAAAAGTCCGGGTTTTGATTCCACAGCTTTTGATCCAGCAGATTGACCACTGCGCCGCTGGCTTCACGTGCGCTCAGGTGGGCGTGCAGGGCCTGTGCCAGCAAAATCGCGGCACCCGTGTTGGCATGAAGGTGCCGGTCCAGCGCACTGAAGCTGAAGGTGGCGGCGCTGTCCTGCTCAAACGTGGAGGCGCTGTTGACCACCGCGTCCACCCGGCCAAACCGCTCGATGATGCGGGGCAGCAACCCCCGCGCTTGCGCCTCGTCGCTTAAATCCGCCTGAAACGCAGCACTGGCCGGGCCAAGCTTTGCACAGTCGGCCACCGTTTGATTCGCGTCGGCTGACGAGCTGCGGAAATGTACTGCCACCTGCCAGCCGCCCTGGGCCAGCGTCAGCGCAATGCTGCGCCCCAGCCGTTTGGCAGCGCCGGTCACGAGTACTGTTTTGAGTTGGGTAGGCTGGGCCATGAAATTTGAAAGCGCCGTGGAAAATAGCGTCAGGTCG
>JANNFW010000465.1:0-3441 GCA_031380235.1 Rhodoferax sp.
CGCTTGTAGCCCTGGCCCTTTTTGGTGACCACGTGCAGGAACTGGCGGCCCTCCAGGTGCTTGATGTTCTCCAGCGTGGGGATGAGCGATTCGAGGTCATGCCCGTCAATCGGGCCGATATAGTTGAAGCCAAATTTCTCGAACAGCGTGGCCGGCACGACCATGCCTTTGGCGTGCTCTTCCAGGCGCTTGGCCAGCTCAAACAGCGGCGGCGCGCCTTTGAGCACGGTTTTGCCAACGTTTTTGGCGTTCGCATAAAACTGGCCACTCATCAACTGCGCCAAATAGCGATTCAGCGCGCCAACGGGCGGGCTGATGCTCATGTCGTTGTCGTTCAAGATGACCAGCAGGTTGCAATCGGCCACGCCACCGTTGTTCAGCGCTTCAAAGGCCATGCCTGCGGTCATCGCGCCATCGCCAATCACGGCAACCGCCCGGCGGTCTTCGCCTTTGATCTTCGAGGCCATCGCCATGCCCAATGCGGCGGAAATCGAAGTGCTGGAGTGCGCGGTGCCAAACGCATCAAACTCGCTCTCAGCCCGCTGGGGGAAGCCGCTTAGGCCGCCGAGCTGCTTGAGCGAATGCATGCGGTCGCGCCTCCCGGTCAAAATTTTGTGCGGATAGGTTTGATGGCCCACGTCCCACACCACACGGTCATGCGGGGTGTTGAAGACGTAATGCAACGCCACCGTCAGCTCCACGGTTCCGAGGTTTGAGCTCAAATGCCCACCAGTTTTTGCCACAGACTCCAGCAAATACCCCCGCAGCTCACTGGCCAACTGGCCCAGCAGCGCCCGGTTCAAATGGCGCAAATCAGACGGGCTGTTAATGGTTTGCAGCAACGGAAAAGATGACGCGGGTTGGAGCGAGGTGGGCATTGGTTCTTGCGGGTCACTGGACAGTCATCAAGCAGTCATTTTCAATCAAAACTGACAATTGCGCCAACATTCAATTAGGGGAAGCCCTCAAGACTTCCTAAGACTTCCGATTCACCACCATGTCGGCCAAAGCACGCAAAGCTTGGGGGTGGGGCAAATCTGCACCGGCCAAAGCCGCCAGCGCTTGAGCCAGCAGTTCTTGCGCAAACGCTTTGGCGCGCTCAAGCCCCAGCAGGGCGACGTAGGTCGGCTTGTCTTGAACGGCATCCTTGCCCGCCGTTTTGCCTAAGGTGGCCGAATCTGCGGTCACGTCCAAAATGTCGTCTACCACCTGAAAGGCCAGGCCCAGCGCCGCGCCGTAGTCCTGAAGCGCTCGCAATTGTGCAGCGGTTGACGCACCGCAAGCGGCCCCCATCATCACGCTGCCTTGTAATAGCGCACCGGTTTTAAGGCGGTGCATTTCGCTTAACTGTTGCTCGTCGAGCTTTTGGCCGACGCTGGCGAGGTCAATCGCCTGCCCGCCCGCCATGCCCGCACTGCCTGCCGCGCGCGCCAGCAAACGGCACAGCCGGGCCTGCAAATCAGCGGGAATGCCTGCATCTTGCGGTGTCAACAGTTCAAACGCCAGTGCCTGAAGTGCATCGCCCGCTAAGAGCGCCTGCGCCTCGCCGAACTTGACATGCACCGTGGGCTTGCCCCGGCGCAGGATGTCGTTGTCCATGCAGGGCATGTCGTCATGCACCAAAGAGTAGGCGTGAATCAGCTCGGTCGCGCAGCCAGCGCGCAAAGCGGCCTGGGCGTTGCCGTTCAAGGCCTCGCAACTGGCCAGCACCAAAAGCGGACGCAAGCGCTTGCCGCCGTCCAGCACCGCATAGCGCATCGCCTCGACAAGCACGCCGGGAGCACCATGACTCGAACCCAAAGGGGCATCAGATGTAACCCAGCGTTGCAAAGCCTGCTCCACATTTTGCAGGTGCCGCTGACTCCATGCAGCCAGATCAAACGACCTTCCTTGCACCACGCTCACCGCGCTCACTTCGCTCACTTTGGATTCCACGGCTTCAAGACGCTGCCATCCAGCACTTTGATTTGTTCTTCAACGGCGGTGAGCTTTTCGCGGCAATATTCCAACAACACCGCACCGCGCTTGTAACCTGCCAGCAGTTGATCCAGCGCCAGCTCGCCGGATTCCAACTTGGCCACCAGCTGCTCCAGCTCGCGCTGAGCGGCCTCGTACGTGGCTGGCAGATTCGCGGACAGACCTTCAGGCGGCGCTTCTGTCAGCAGATCGCTTGATGTTTTGACGGTAGGGGCCTTGGCCATATCAGGTTGTCGCCTTCAAAACCTTGATTCTAGAGGGCGAACCGGTCATGACGGGTACGCTGCGCGCCGATGCGACAGGTACAATTCGCCCCTGCCCCCGGCCCAACCGGGCCTCGTCTACCCTGCCCCTTCATAGGGGGAGCCTCTAGGTCATGACTGCATGTCTGATTTAAGTCTTCAACTCCAGCAGCACCCCATCCAACCCACGTCCACCCAGTTACCCGTTTCAAGTTACTTCGACGAAGCGCTTTACCAGCGTGAAATGGACGTGCTGTTCAAAAACGGGCCGCGCTATGTGGGCCATCAGCTTACCGTGCCGAATGTGGGTGATTACTACACGCTGCCGCAAGAGTCGGGCGGGCGCTCGCTGGTTCGCACGCAAAAGGGAGTGGAGCTGATCTCCAACGTGTGCCGCCATCGCCAAGCGCTGATTTTGCAGGGCCGGGGCAGCCTGCCCGCCCAGGCTGGGGGCAACATCATCTGCCCGCTGCATCGCTGGACTTATGCCGCTACCGGGTCACACGCCGCGGGTACCTTGATCGGCGCCCCGCATTTTGAAAAAGACCCGTGCCTGAATCTGCACAACTACCCGCTGGAAGAATGGAACGGGCTGCTGTTTGAGCGCCCTGTCCACGATGTCCTGAAAGATACCCGACGCGATATCAAAGCCGACCTGGCTGGCCTTGGGCCGCGCGCTGCCCTGGATTTCAGCGGCTACAGCTTTGACCGTGTGGAGATGCACCTGTGCCATTACAACTGGAAGACCTTCATCGAGGTCTATCTGGAGGACTACCACGTAGGCCCCTTCCACCCCGGCTTGGGCCAGTTTGTCGAGTGCGAAGAGCTGCAATGGCAGTTCAACCCGCATTACTCGGTACAAACTGTGGGTGTGGCCAACCGCTTGGGCAAATCTGATGCCAAAGGCGACGGCCAAGGCGGCTCACCCGCGTACGAGCGCTGGCAAAACGCGCTGCTGAAGTACCGCAACGGAGTGCCGCCGCAGCACGGCGCCATTTGGCTGACCTATTACCCGCACGTCATGGTTGAGTGGTATCCGCACGTGCTCACGGTGTCAACATTGCACCCGCTGGGGCCGCAGAAAACCATGAACATGGTGGAGTTTTATTACCCGGAAGACATCGCAGCCTTTGAGCGCGAATTCGTCGAAGCGCAGCAGGCCGCGTATATGGAAACCTGCGTAGAAGACGACGAAATCGCCCTGCGCATGGACGCCGGCCGC
>JANNFW010000466.1:0-1861 GCA_031380235.1 Rhodoferax sp.
GGCGCTGCAACTTCGAACCAGAGATCAATATCTATGCTGGGAAGTGAGAAACCTTCGGGAATCGGGTCGGCCAGGTTGATATTTGCCGCTTCATCGAAAGTTCTCCAGCACGAAGAGCTGAAGTCATAGAGGCTGAAACGATCCCTTCCACCCGTGACGAATGCTTGGATGGCCTGAGTGGCCGACGTTTTTCCACTGTTATTTGATCCTACGAATATTGATATGTCGTTAGCCAGCTCAACATGAGCATCCTTTAGGCGACGAAAATTTTTGAGACGATACGAGTGAAGATACACAATTTTCTCCGTTGTTTCTGATGGTTCATAACTGGCTGTACGCTAATTCATAACAAAGGCGTTCGCGCCTCTCCCAAGCGAATCGGGGTCTGCAAGTTCTCATTACTGCAACCAGATCCCCGTCCCCACGCACCCCCAATCACCAACCTCTGCGTAGCCCGCGTTGCTGCCACATAAAACACTCGCGCGGCTTCCTGCTCGTCTTCGTCCTTCGCAGGCATATGCCCCACACCCGGCAGCGCGACCACTGGGAACTCCAGCCCCTTGCTAACCCTCATGTCATCACTCGTCATCCAAGTCCCCCAACAACACCCCGCGCCGTGCCAGCCGCTCGCGTGCTTCAAGCAACGCTGCATGCAGCTTTTGCTCCAGCTCCGCTTTGGGTGGCAGTTCGGTCCAGTATTCGGCCACGGTGATGCCGTCTTTGTGCATTTGCAGCAACTCCACTTGTTCACGGCTGGATTCAGCGCACAGGATGAGGCCAATGGGGGCTTCCTCGCCCGGTTGGCGCTCGTGCTTGTCCAGCCACTTTAAATAAAGCTCCATCTGGCCTTTGTGGGCAGCTTTAAAGCGGCCCAGTTTGAGTTCGATGGCGACCAGGCGGCGCAGGCGGCGGTGGTAGAAAAGCAAGTCCAGATAAAAGTCGTCGCCGTCGATGACCATGCGCTTTTGGCGCTCTACAAACGCAAAGCCACGGCCCAGCTCCAGGATGAAGGCTTCTAGCTGGCGCAGAATGGCCGACTCTAAATCGGCTTCGTCATGGCCTTGGCGCAGGCCCAGAAAGTCGAGGAAGTAGGGGTCTTTGAAAATCAGCGCCGGGGTTGTCGCTGCGGATTGCATCACGGGCGATTGGGCGCTGGCAATTTCGGCGCGCTCGAAAGCCTTGCGTTCGATCTGGTGGCGCAACTCGCGCACGCTCCAGGTGTTGGTGGCGGCTTGGCTTGCGTAAAACTGACGTGCGGGTTCGGTTTTGAGCGGCAGCAGGTTTACAAAATGGCTCCAGCTCAATTGTCGTGACAGTGTCGCGACAATCTCGGGCTGCGGAAACGCCTGGGCAAACTGCACCATGCGTCTCAGGTTTTTGGCTTCAAAGCCACGGCCAAACTCTTGCGCCAGCTGATCGCCCACGCGCTGAATCAACTGGTCACCATACTTGGCACGGTCCGCGCCGCCCAGCACTGCCGTGCGAAGGCGTTCGCCCACGCTCCAATACAGGCGGGTGAGTTCGGCATTCACGGCAC
Organism: Rhodoferax sp.; assembly: GCA_031380235.1. Taxonomy (GTDB): domain Bacteria; phylum Pseudomonadota; class Gammaproteobacteria; order Burkholderiales; family Burkholderiaceae_C; genus JANYCG01. Next base: position 1,538 of record JANNFW010000466.1, read on the forward strand.
CCGCCAGCCGCTGGCGGCTGATGGCAATCAGCACGCGCAGTTCGGCGTGCAGGCTATCGGCAGGCGCGGGCACCAGGTTGTGTGTTATTTCTTTCATGTCAATTTACAGGTGAAGCTCCCAGACAAGTGGCGCGATAGGCGTATTGCGACAAATAAAGTGGCACGATTTGCTTGTCATGATCCGAGCCTGCTTCCAAATCCCCCGCCCCCACCCACCCCAATCACCAACCGCAGCCTCGCCCGTGTCGCCGCTACCTAAAAAACCCGCGCAGCGTCAACCACGGCCGCACCCACCGCGGGGATGTGGCCCCCGCCAGGCAGCGC
>JANNFW010000472.1:0-1815 GCA_031380235.1 Rhodoferax sp.
CATCAAGCGCCAAGCGCACCGAAGTACCCGACCGAGGAGATCTATGGCGTGATCCCCGCAGACACCCGCAAACCTTATGACGTGCGCGAGATCATTGCCCGCATCGTGGATGGCTCCGAGTTTGATGAATTCAAGGCCCGCTTTGGCTCCACGCTGGTGTGCGGCTTTGCGCACATCGAAGGCATGCCGGTTGGCTTTGTGGCCAACAACGGCATTCTGTTTTCAGAGTCCGCGCAAAAAGGCGCGCACTTCATTGAGCTGTGCTGCCAGCGCAAAGTGCCGCTGGTTTTTTTGCAAAACATCACAGGCTTCATGGTGGGCCGCAAGTACGAGAACGAAGGCATTGCGCGCCATGGGGCCAAGATGGTTACCGCTGTGGCCACGGCGCAGGTGCCCAAGTTCACCATCATCATCGGTGGCAGTTACGGCGCGGGCAATTACGGCATGTGCGGGCGCGCTTACTCGCCACGCTTCTTGTGGATGTGGCCCAACGCGCGCATCTGCGTGATGGGCGGTGAGCAGGCAGCGGGCGTGCTGGCCACGGTGAAGCGCGACGGCATCGAGGCCAAAGGCGGCAGTTGGAGCGCTGATGAAGAAGCCAAATTCAAGCAGCCCGTGCTGGATCAGTTTGGCCACCAGTCGCATCCGTATTACGCCAGCGCCCGGCTTTGGGACGACGGCGTGATTGACCCCGCTGATACGCGCCGCGTGCTGGCGTTAGCGATGTCGGCCACGCTCAATGCGCCCATTGCGGATACGAAATTCGGCATCTTCCGCATGTGATGGCCCTGACAAAAATCAATGGACAACATCTTCATCACCCCTGAGCATGTGCTCTTACGCGACCAAGTGGCGCGCTTTATTTCAACCGAGGTCGAGCCGGTCGCATCGGCTTGGGAAGACGCGGGCTCCACCCCGCGCGATGTTCTGCGCAAGATGGGTAGCGCGGGCCTGTTCGGGTTGATGTATGAGCCGCAATATGGCGGTGGCGAGGCGGATGCGCTGACCAACCTGGTGTTTGCCGAGGCGCTGTCGCAGTCCACCTTTGGCGGCTTCATCATCACCGTGCTGGTTCACACGGACATGGCCAGCCCGCATCTACATCACGCGGGCAATGCGGCGCAGAAAGCGCGCTACATGCCCGGCATCATCAACGGCGAGACGATCACCGCCGTGGGTATCAGCGAGCCTGGTGCGGGCTCAGACGTGGCGGGCATGCGAACCACGGCGAAGCGCGATGGCGACCACTGGGTGCTCAGCGGCACCAAGATGTTCATCACCAATGGCGTGCATGGCAACTTGTATTTCATCGCCGCTAAAACCGGCGCGGCTCGGCACGACATGTCGATGTTTATCGTTGAAAAGGGCACGCCGGGGTTTACCGTGGGGCGTTCGCTCAAGAAAACGGGGTGGCTGTCGTCCGACACCGCAGAGCTGGTGTTTGACAACTGCCGTATTCCCGCCGAGAACCTGCTGGGCGAAGAAGGCAAGGGCTTTTACTCGGTGATGAAAAATTTTCAGACCGAGCGCATCGCCTTAGGTGCGATGGCGGTTGGCCACTGCACGCAAGCCATCCAACGCACGCTGGATTACGTGCGCCAGCGCCAGGCCTTTGGCAGCACGCTGTGGAGCCAGCAAACCATCCGCCAGCGCATTGCCATGCTGGATGCCAAAACCCGCGCGGCCCGACAGTTCATGTACCACTGCGCCTGGAGCGTGACGCAAGGGCGTGACATCGTGCAGGAGGTGTCGATGTTGAAGGCGCTGACGGGCGAGTTGGTCAACGAAGTGCTGCAAACCTGCCAGCAATTTCAC
>JANNFW010000483.1:0-2098 GCA_031380235.1 Rhodoferax sp.
GCCCACGTGGCGGCAGGTGACGATCAAGGAGCTGGATGGGTTGTTTATGCGGGGACGGTGAGGATCTACAAGACTAAAATCACAGGCTAACCCGAGACTCAAATGCCAAGAACCCTCTACGACAAAATCTGGGACGAACACGTCGTCCACACTGAAGATGACGGCACCACCGTCTTGTACATCGACCGCCATCTGGTGCATGAAGTCACCAGCCCGCAGGCGTTTGAAGGGCTGCGCCAGGCCGGTCGCAAGGTTTGGCGCATCAGCTCGATTGTGGCGACTGCCGATCACAACACGCCCACGACGGGCTGGGAGCTGGGCTACGACGGCATTGCCGACCCGGTGAGCAAAGAGCAGATCATGACGCTGGATGCGAACATCAAGGAATCGGGCGCTGCGGCGTACTTCCCCTTCATGTCAAAGCGCCAGGGCATCGTGCACGTGATCGGGCCTGAGAACGGCGCGACCTTGCCGGGCATGACGGTTGTTTGTGGCGACTCGCACACGTCCACGCACGGCGCGTTTGGCGCGCTGGCGCATGGCATTGGCACCAGCGAAGTCGAGCATGTGATGGCCACGCAGACGCTCTTGGCCAAGAAGGCGAAAAACCTGCTGATCAAAGTCGAAGGCACCTTGCCCAAGGGCTGCGGTGGCAAAGACATCGTACTGGCGATCATCGGCAAGATCGGCACAGCGGGCGGCACGGGCTACACGATTGAATTTGCAGGCTCCGCCATCCGCGCCTTGAGCATGGAAGGCCGCATGACGGTGTGCAACATGGCGATTGAAGCCGGTGCGCGCGCGGGCCTGGTGGCGGTGGACGAGAAGACGATTGACTACCTCAAAGGCCGCTTGCTGGCACCGGGTACGGATGCGGTGTCGGGCAAGTTTGTCGGCGGCGCTGAGTGGGATCAGGCCGTGGCCTACTGGAAGACATTGCAGTCAGACCCCGGCGCGAAGTTCGATGCCGTGGTCGAGCTGGATGCGTCGCAGATCATCCCGCAAGTGACCTGGGGCACATCGCCCGAAATGGTGTTGGGCATTGATGGCCGCACGCCTGACCCCGACAAAGAAAAAGACGCCAACAAGCGCGACGCCATCGAGCGCGCACTCGCCTACATGGGCCTGCAACCGGGCAAGCGGTTGGACGATATTTTTGTCGACAAAATCTTCATCGGCTCCTGCACCAACAGCCGCATTGAAGACATGCGTGAAGCGGCGGCGATGGTCAAGCAGCTTGGCCAAAAAGTGGCGAAGAACGTGACGCTGGCGATGGTTGTGCCTGGCTCCGGTTTAGTGAAAGAACAAGCCGAGCGCGAAGGCCTGGACCAGATTTTCAAAGCTGCCGGCTTCGAGTGGCGCGAGCCCGGCTGCTCGATGTGTCTGGCGATGAACGCTGACAAGCTAGAGCCCGGAGAGCGCTGCGCCTCCACCAGCAACCGCAACTTCGAAGGCAGGCAAGGCGCAGGCGGTCGAACGCATCTGGTAAGCCCCGCAATGGCCGCTGCTGCGGCGGTGCACGGGCATTTTGTAGATGTCAGGCGGTTCAGTTGATCGGCTTAGCTGATTTTTTGATAATTTATTAACTTGCAGGTTAATTTTATCTCAAAAACTGTAAAAAACCTCAAAATACGAACAAAATCAGCCTCTAGCTCTCGAATAACATACACAACAAGCTATTTTTATAATAGCAAACAGTAACTCCCACACCATGCAGAAATTCACCCTCCACAAAGGCCTGGTTGCCCCGATGGATCGCGAGAACGTGGACACCGACGCGATCATCCCCAAGCAGTTTTTGAAGTCGATCAAAAAGACCGGGTTTGGCGAAAACCTGTTTGATGCCTGGCGCTATCTGGATGCGGGCTTCCCTGGGCAAGATCCAACCAGCCGCAAGCCGAACCCCGATTTTGTGCTGAACCAGCCGCGCTACAAAAGCGCCTCCATCCTGCTGGCGCGCAAGAATTTTGGCTGCGGCTCCTCGCGCGAGCATGCGCCTTGGGCACTGGATCAATATGGATTTCGCGCCATCATTGCGCCCAGCTATGCGGACATTTTTTTCAACAACAGCTTCAAGAATGGCCTGCTGCCGATTGTG
>JANNFW010000525.1:0-9165 GCA_031380235.1 Rhodoferax sp.
CAAAAGCAAAGCCTTCGTCGTCTTGAAGCCGGGTGCCCGCGTTGACGAAGCCGAATTGAAGGCTTTCGTGAAAGATCGGCTGGCACCTTATAAATATCCTCGCTTCATCGAGTTTCTGGCCGAGCTTCCCAAAACGGCGACCGGCAAGATTCAGCGCTTCAAGCTTCGGGAGCTGGAGTCAACGCGCTGATCCGGGCCTGCCAAAAGTACCTGATTACACTGCTTGTTCAATGACCTTCGCTACCTTCCTGATTCAATGCCTGAACTCGCTTCAGTACGGCCTGCTGCTGTTTCTGGTGGCCTCCGGGCTGACGCTGATCTTCGGCATCATGGGTGTGATCAACCTCGCACACGGCAGCTTTTACATGATTGGTGCGTACATGGCGTTCGCGCTGTCGCCGCTGGTTGCCAAGTGGTTCGGCGGCGGGTTTTTCTCGGTCTTGCTGATCGGAACGATGCTGGCGGTACTGCTGGGCTACGTGCTCGAATGGGCGTTCTACAGCTACCTTTATGAGCGGGAGCATCTTCAGCAAGTGCTGATGACCTATGGCTTGATTCTGGCGTTTGAAGAGGTGCGCAGTATTCTGGTGGGTGACGATGTTCATGGTGTTGCCCCGCCTGAGATTCTGGCGGGCACGTTCCCGCTGGGCGATGTGATGACGTATCCGGTTTACCGCATTTTCATGTCGGGCGTGTGCATCGTGCTGGCACTGGGTATGTACTGGGTGTTCACGCGCACGCGCTTGGGCATGATGATCCGCGCGGGCAGCACCAACCGCGAAATGGTGCAAAGCCTTGGCATCGACATTAAGGTTCTGTACCGGGTGGTGTTTGCGGCGGGGGTCGCCATCGCGGTCCTGGCAGGCATGGTGGCCGCACCGGTTAGCAGTGTCTATCCCGGCATGGGCAGCTCGGTGTTGATCATCTGCTTTGTCGTGGTGGTGATTGGCGGCATCGGCTCGATTCGCGGTGCCCTGTTGGCAGCGTTGCTAATTGGCTTTGTGGACACCTTTGGCAAAGTGTTGCTGCCGCAGGCGGCAGGTGTGCTGGTTTATGTGCTAATGGCCCTGATCCTGCTCTGGAAGCCCGACGGGCTGTTCAAAGCTGGATGAAAATCAAGATCGTCGCCATGAGCATGCACCGGTATTCCAAACACATCTTCGTCGCGCTGATGTTCGCCGCCCTGGGTTTGTACCCGTTTCTGGCGGGCAGCTTCGGCATTGATCTGGTGATCAAAATCATGGTGTTTTCAATCTTTGCGCTCAGCCTGGAACTGCTGGTGGGCGGCACGGGCCTGGTGTGCTTCGGTCACGCGGCTTTTTTTGGCATTGGCGCGTATTCGGCGGTGCTGCTGTCGCCCAAAGACGCGGCGGCTTCCATCCTGTGGCTTCTGCCCGCGTCGGTGTTGGCTGCAGCGCTTTATGCTTTGGCCGTCGGCGCTTTATCGCTGCGAACCAAAGGCGTTTACTTCATCATGGTGACGCTGGCGTTTGCCCAGATGGCTTATTACGTGCTGCATGACACGCCACTTGGCGGCGGCACTGACGGCATTTACCTCAACGTCAAACCCAGCTTGGGCAGCTTGCTGGACTTGGACAAACCGATGGTTCTCTACGCCTTCACCTGGAGCGTTCTGTTGGGCGTTTTCGCCTTTCTCGCGCTGCTCTCGCGCTCGCGCTTTGGGCGGGCGCTGGCGGGCATCCGTGTGAACGAGCAGCGCATGCGGGCGACTGGCTTTGCCACCTACCCTTACAAGCTGGCCGCGTTCACGATTTCAGGCGCGATTGCGGGGTTGGCGGGTTTTTTGTTTGCGGTGAAAGACGGCTTTGTCAACCCGGAAATGCTGAGCTGGCACTTCAGCGGCGCGGTGCTGATCATGATCATTCTGGGCGGCATTGGGCATTTGCGCGGCGCGTTGATTGGCGCATTTGCCTTCGCGCTGCTACAGGAGTTTTTCAAGTCGGAAGCGATTTTTGGCAGCTTTGCGAAGCACTGGAATTTAGGGCTGGGCTTGACCATCATGCTCAGCGTGGCCCTGCTGCCGCGCGGTTTGGTGGGTCTGCCGGGGCAGTGGCGCGATCGGCTCCGGGGCCGTAACTCCCGCCTGGCGGCCAAGCTGGAGGAGCCGTCATGAGCACATCCGTACCCCAAGTTTTGCTGCGCGGCCGCGATATCACCCGGCGCTGGGGAGGTTTGGTCGCCGTCAACAAAGTGTCGCTGGCGCTGGAGCAGGGCACGGTGCATGCCGTGATTGGCACCAATGGTGCAGGCAAATCGACTTTGATCAATATTCTGTCCGGCGAACTGCCCGCTTCAGAAGGCGCGGTAGAACTGTTGGGCCAAGACGTTACGCACTGGACGCAACCCCACCGCGCCAAAGCGGGCTTGGGTCGTAGCTACCAGCGCAATACCATTTTCCCGACTTTCACGGTGCAGGAAAACTGCCGCCTGTCCGCGCAGGCACGCACGCCAAAGCCCTGGCGGTGGTGGCAAAGCGCAGCGAACTGCGAGGCCAGCCTGGGTGCTGCGCATGATGCCGCCGCGCGCGCGGGCCTGCTGGACGTGATGGATCGGCCCGCCGGCAGCTTGAGCCATGGTCAAAAGCGCCAGTTGGAAATCGCCATGTGTCTGGCAACCGCTCCGCAAGTCCTGCTCTTGGACGAACCGCTGGCCGGCATGGGCGCTGAAGAAACCGAGCGCATGCTGGCCTTGCTGCAGGGGCTGAAAAGCAAACACGCCATTTTGCTGGTGGAGCATGACATGGACGCCGTTTTTCGCGTGGCGGACTGCATCACCGTCATGGTCAATGGCGCAGTGATCGCATCCGGCTCGCCGGACTTTGTGCGCAATAGCGCTGAAGTGCAGGCGGCGTATCTGGGTGGGGAGCACTGACATGACGGAAGGTCATTCAATGGTCGCGCCAGACACCATTCTGGACGCACGCGGCGTTCACGCCTGGTACGGCTCCAGCCATGTGCTGCACGGTATCGATCTGCAAATTGCGCGTGGCCAAACCGTGGGGCTGCTAGGCCGCAACGGCATGGGCAAAAGTACGCTGATCCGCACCCTGCTGGGCCACGTGACGCAGCGCGAGGGGAAAATCCAGCTTTTCGGGCGCGATCACTCGGCCAGCAAGCCGCATGAAGTCGCGCGCAGTGGCGTGGCCTACGTGCCCGAGGGGCGCGGCGTGTTTCCGAATTTGAGTGTGCGGGAGAATCTGCGAATGGCATCCAAGCCGGTACGGGATGCAAAAGTCGGGTGGACGTTTGATCGGGTGATGGTGACGTTTCCACGACTCAATGAGCGCCTCACCAACCTTGGGGCAGAGCTCTCGGGCGGTGAGCAGCAGATGCTTTCGATTGGCCGCGCCTTGATGACGCAACCCGAGCTCATCATCCTGGACGAGGCCACCGAAGGCCTGGCCCCACTCATCGTGGCCGACATCTGGCGCGTGATTCGCGAGATTCGCAAAGACGGCATTGCCACCCTCATCGTCGACCGCAATTACCAGCGTGTGCTTGCCGAATCTGACATTGCCTTGGTCCTGCAAAAAGGCCAAGTAGTGCTCAGCGGAACGTCGACGACCCTGCGTGAGAGCCCCGAGCTGGCTGGTTATTTAGGCGTTTAACTGTAGGATCAGCACGGTCATATCGTTATAAAATAAAATGTAATATAATGCACATACGCCGAAAGCAATGTAGCATTATTTTTCATTTTATTAACCGCTGGCGGCGTTAACACCATTAGGAGCAACCCATGAATCCCTGTATAAAAGCCTTGTTGGCTGCAAGTGCTGCCGTTGGCATGTTGACGCTGCCATCAATCGCCAGCGCGCAGAACTTTCCGAACAAACCTGTGACCATGATCGTCGCCTTCCCAGCAGGCGGTGGCTCGGACGTGCTGGGCCGCGCGATGGCCAAAGGGATGCAAGACACGCTCGGCCAGCCGGTGATTGTGGAAAACGTGGTGGGCGTGGGCGGCTCGCTGGGTGTGCTCAAGGCCGCCAACGCCACGCCCGATGGCTACACCATCATGGCAGGCTCGCCCTTAGAGCTGATCTACACGCCGCTGGGCATTGCCGCCGCTAAAAACAAGCCTGACGACATGCGCATGGCTGCCCTGGTGGGCCACACCAACATCGCCATCGTGGTTAGAAAAGACCTGCCCGTCAACACGCTGGAAGAGTTTGTGGCGCTGGCCAAAAAAACCGACAAACCTTTGAGCTTTGGCTCCACCGGCATCGGCTCGCTGTACCACCTGATGGCGGAAAAAGCCCTGCAAAACGCGGGTGCCAAAGGCCTGCATGCCCCGTACAACGGCCTGGCTCCGTACTTGAAAGACCTGATGGGCGGCGTGATTGACTTTGCCGTCGTGCCGTTGGTCGGCCCGGTGCTCGGTGCGATTGATGGTGGCCAGATCAAGGCCTTGGCGGTGGCATCCAACGAGTCTGTCTCCCGCCTGCCCAAACTCCCACCTGCGCGCGCCACCAAAGGCTTTGAAGACTATCAGTTCAGCATTTGGATCGGCATCCAGACCAGCGCCAAAATGCCAGAAGCGCCATTGGCCGCGATTCACAAAGCGGCTTACACCGCCTTGGCCAATGGCGACGTGCGCAAAATTATCGAAACATCAGGCACCGTGATTGCCGAGCCGATGAGCTTGCCGCAGCTGGACAGTTTCTACAAAAAAGAAGCGGTTGCCGGTGCGGCGATGGCCAAGTCGATCAACTTGCAGGCGCAGTAAACGCGCCCACATCCGCGCTCAAATCCGCATGTCCGCCAAAGTGCTCAACACAAAAGTCCACAAACCCACGCACCCGGGCGGGTAGCTGTTTGCGGCTGGGGTAGTGGATGAATAGCTGCCAGCCCTCGGGGACGTTGTCCGGCAGCAGGGTTTTGAGATGGCCTTGGCGCAGGTGGGGCAGGGCTAGCGGTTGGGGTATTTGGGCGATGCCGATACCGTCCACACAGGCCTGAAGCAGAGCGCGGAAATCGTTGCAGATGAAGCGGCCAGGCAGTTGCAGCATTTGCATGCTGCGCGCGCCGTCGCTTCGGGTTTGTACAAAAAAAGGCGTGGTCTGCTCACGCCCGGTGATTTGCAGTTGCAGCAGGGCGTGCGATGCCAGATCGTTCAATTTGGCAGGCGCTCCGTGCTGCGCGAGGTAAGCGGGCGACGCGCACAGCAACAACCGCAATGGGCCCAGTGGCCGCGCCACAAATGCCGCGTCATTCAAGACCCCAACGCGAATGCCCACGTCAAAACGCTTCGCGATCAATGAGGTCGAGTCTTCACTTAGCTCCAACTCCAGTTGGATGTCGGGGTAGCGCGCAAAAAACTTGGGCAGCAGCGGCACAAAGTACAAAAACGCCAGGGGCGAGATGATGGTGACGCGCAGCTTGCCACTGGCGTGCTTCACATCACTGGCCGCATCTTTGCAGGCCGCATCCAACTGCGCCAGCGGCCCTTTGCATTGCTCCAAAAATGCTTGGCCTTCGGGTGTGATTTGCAGCGCCCGCGTGCTGCGCGCCAGCAAGCGCACGCCCAGGCCCAACTCAAGCCGACTGATGTTTTGGCTGACCGCCACAGGCGAGATGCCCAGCTCGCGCGCAGCCCCAGCAAAGCTGCCCAGCTCAGCCGTTCGGGTGAAGTTCAGGATGCCACGTAGCGATTGCATAGAAAAAATTGATTACAAAGTTTTTATGTGGAATGAATGAAGTATTGCTGCAATTGCGCATTGAATCAAGGTTTTTTACAGTCATAGCTCCTTAACTTCTTTTGAAAGAAACCACCATGAAATACCTTCTACTCTGCCAATACCAGCCCGCTGCTTTTGCCGATGTTCCCAAAGAGGCCGAGGCGCAAATGATGGAAGCGATGATGTCTTACAACCACCAATTGATCCAAGCGGGGGTGCTGGTGGCTGCTGGCCAATTGGCACCGCCAGAGACCGCCCAGCGCGTGTTCAGCCTCAACGGCCACATCAAAACGCAAGATGGCCCTGCGCTTGCCGGAGACACGCAAATCGGCGGCTACTACCTAGTGGACGTGCCCAGCGAGGCTGAGGCCACCGGCTGGGCCGCCAAGTGCCCCGCCGCCCAGTTTGGTGCGCTCGAAGTGCGCCAAGTCGCATTTTCGCCCATGTAATCGGTCTTTGTAATTAACCAGTCATTCATCACTTTTAGGAGCAATTAACCATGCCTGATATCCCATTCAACTTCATCTCGGTGTTAGCTTGCACCGTCGCCGGCTTTTTCCTGAGCTTCGTCTGGTACACGCCGCTGTTTGGCAAGGCGTGGGCTCAAGAGATGGGGTTTGACCCGGCCGAGCAGCCCCCGACACCTAAGCTGATCAAATCGCTGCTATTGACCGTCCTGAGTGTCTTTTTGATCTCGCTCGTGCTGGCGAACAACATGGCGGTATGGACACCCAGCACGTGGGGCATCGCAGGTAAAGATCTTCCGAAATACGCGCAAGCCCTGCAAGCCGGAATCTTCACGTGGCTGGGCTTCTTTCTGCCGACGCTGGTGCACGGTGTCGCGTGGGAGAAGCGCTCGTGGAAGCTCTTCACCATCAACGCAGGGTATTATTTGACGCTGCTACTGCTGCTGTCTTTCATCACGATTTACATGCGGTAAAACGATCTGACCAATGACCAAACCGCCGCAAACACTGTGACAGCCATTGATGCCATTCAACTGACCATGCTGTTTGCTGGCCTGTGCGCCTTGCTGCAATGCGGGCTCACCGTTTTGGTGATCGTGAGGAGGGTGCAAGTGCGGGTAACGCTGACGGATGGCGGCGACAAACCCCTACTGCGCCACATTCGTGCGCATGGCAACTTCACAGAGACGGTACCAATAGCCTTAATTCTCATGGCGCTGCTGGAGTTGCGCGGCCTACAGCCAACCTGGCTGTGGGCGTTGGGAATCTGTCTAATTCTGGGCCGCGCGCTTCATGCAACCAGCCTGCTGACGAATGGTGCGATGTGGAGCCGACTGGCGGGCATGGTGTTGACACTGATGGTACTGAGCGTGGGCGGTGCGCTGTGCATTGGGCTGTTTTGGCGCGGGTAGATAGAAACAACGGCAATCATTGTAACAATTAACTCTTAGGTTAATTATTTTGCATAAATCAGTGTTTTGCGGTAATTTTAGATGAAATACGGCTTCAGCTCTCGTGTTATATAAAAACTTTGTTATTATTTATATAGCAATCCAGTCGATCAGTGATTTGCTGTGCTAGCTGTGCCACCTCAAGCATCGCGCAGCGTTGGGCGTTGCTTAACCTAGGTGAATGACGTTTGTCGCCGGTGCGCGCAGTATCCACTGCGCAGCTTCCCGGTGACGAAACATACGGTCTGATAGTCGGCCCGGTACCCATCGGCTCCAAATGGAGGTCTGCACTTTGCTCAACAGACCATCCACGGAGATCTTTATGAACCCCAGCAGACGCGACCTGATCAAAATTGCCCTCGCCAGCGCCACACTACCGACCCTGATGGCCTGTGCCAGCAGTACCACCACCACCACCGGGGGCAACTACCCCATCAAACTGGAGAAGAACGTTCGCATCCCGATGCGAGATGGCAACTATGTGGTGGCCGACATTTTTCGCCCCGACGCGCCAGGCCAGTTCCCCGTGATCATGTCGATGGGCCCTTACCCCAAGGACATCCCGTTCAAGGACTGGGCACCGGCTGATCATGCGCGCCAAGAAACTCAGGGCGAATTCATGCACTGGGAAACGCCGCTGCCCGAGGCCTGGGTGCGCGACGGCTACGTGCAAATTCGTTGCGACCAGCGCGGCTCTGGAGCATCGCCAGGTAAGCTGGAAATCCTCGGGCGGCAGCTTCAGACCGACTTTTATGACGCGATCGAGTGGGCTGGCATCCAGCCTTGGAGCAACGGCAATGTCGGCACTGTGGGCGACTCGTACTTCGCTGCAGCGCAGTGGTTGGTGGCAGCGCTCAACCCGCCGCACCTCAAGGCGATCATGGTGGCGCAGGGCTTCAGCGACATCTACCGCGATGCCGTGCGCCACGGCGGTCTATTGAGCTCCAGATTTCTGGACGTGTGGTACCTGCGACGAATCCAGGCTTACCAGTACGGCTCAGCGCTGAATCCGTCTTCCCCGAAGTTGTCTGCCGCTGAGCTCGCTGCCAACACAGTGTTCCCCAAGGACTTTCGCCTGATCCTGCGCGACGACCTACCGGTGACAGATCCTTTCTGGACGGAGCGTACGCCCGATCTGTCAAAGATCAAGGCGGCGGTATTTGCCTACGCCAACAACGGCGGGCTGGGTCTGCACCTCAATGGCACGATTGATGGTTTTAGCCGATCTGTCAACGCCGCCTATCGCCAGTTGTACATCGGCATCGGGCAGGATCCAGACTTCATGTACCGGGCCAGCGACGTGGCACGGCAGCAGCGTTTTTTTGACCGCTTTCTCAAGGGCGTTGCAAGCTCCAAGCCAGACCCCGCAGTCGAAGTGACGGTGCGCACCGCAGGCGGGACGGTCAAGCGCACCGGCAACCGCTACCCCCTAGCCAGTACCGCGCCGCGCACCATTTACCTGGACGCGGCCAGCCGCACGCTCATCGACTCCGTGCCTGCAACCGCTTCCAGCGCAAGCTACACCGCCGACTACGGCGCGACGACAACGCCGCTGCGGTTTGAAACCGCTCCTTTGTCAGAAGACCTAGAAATCGTCGGTCCGGCGCTGCTGCGTCTGGTTGTGTCTTCGTCCGTCACGGATGCCGACCTGTTTGTGGCACTGCGTGAAATCCGCCCTGACGGCACAGAGGTTACTGTGCAAGGCGCGCAAGACCCGGCATTGCCGGTGTCCATGGGCTGGCAACGTGTGTCACGCCGAAACGCCGACCCGACGCGCGCAACGCTTTACCGGGCTTGGCACACGTTTGATCGCAAAGAGCTGATGGTGACTGGCGCGCTCTATGAAGTGGATGTCAACGTTTGGCCGATTGCCTGGAGGTTGGCAAAAGGCAACCGCCTGGCCATCGAAATTGGTGGCAGCGAACAGAAGGGCATGGTCACCTTTGCCCACCCGTCTGCCGGGCCGTTCGCAAACGGCGGCGTGCCCGTGCCCAACGGCGTCGCGCCTGCCGGTAACGTATCGGTCCACACCGGGCTGGCAACTGCGTCTTAC
>JANNFW010000563.1:0-4823 GCA_031380235.1 Rhodoferax sp.
CCAGACGATGGGATTTTCTCCAGAACAATGCATTCTTGTACTGGATGAGCTTGACTTGCCGCTTGGTGTTGTGCGCCAACGCATGGGTGGCGGAGCAGGTGGGCATCGCGGCATCGCTTCAATTTTTGAGGCTTTTCAAACGGACGCGTTTCGACGGCTCAAAGTCGGCGTAGGCCAAACCGACGTTAAGCCTGATCGAATCGCTTATGTGCTGACTGCTTTCGACGAGAAGTGCCACCCCGCCGTCAAGATGGCCGTTTCCACCGCCCAAACCAGGTTGCAGGAAATGTTGCGGCAACACAATGTGCCGTGACGGTTTGAATCCAATACAAAAAAATGCGTGACCCAAGTGCGACGACCTTTGCCCAGGTGACCCATGCGGTCGCGTGGCGCCTGCGCAGACTGATGGGAGATGACCGGGTTGATCGACTGCTTCTACGCATGGCACCGCCTTGGCGGGCGATGCTCAAGAAGCCGGTGTTCATCGGTGTTACCGGCAGCGTTGGCAAAACCACCACCAAGGAGCTGTTGGTAGGTGTGCTGGGCAGCCACGGCAAGGGGGTGGGCACGGTGGGTTCTTTCAACAACATTGATGCCACAGCGCAGGCACTGCTGCGTCTGAGACGCAATGACAATTTTTTCGTGGCAGAGCTGAGCGAGGATAAACCCGGTGTCATGCATGACCAGCTCTCGCTGCTGCGGCCGAGCGTGGGTGTTGTGACGGTCGTTGGCAACGACCACTGGAGCGCGTTTGGCTCGCGCGAAGCGATTGCTGATGAGATGCGCAAACTCATCACGTCACTGCCCGCCAGCGGCACCGCCGTCCTGAACGCCGATGATGAACAGGTTCTCGCGATGGCCTCAGTGGAAAGCGGCTGCGTTGCCAACGTACTGACCTACGGCATCTCACCGACTGCGAACCTGCGCGCTGAAGAGATCAGCGCCGTCTGGCCAGATCGACTTGAATTTACGCTGGTGCATAACGACAACGCAGAACGCGCAGAACCCGCAGAGCGCCTCAAAGTTAAAACCCAGCTATGTGGCACGCACTGGATCCCGTCTGTGCTTGGCGCGATGGGCGGCGCTCTTGCAACCGGCCTCACTTTGGCCCAGTGCGCTGAAGGAATCAAGCGGGTGGCCCCCTTTGAAGGTCGCATGCAACCCGTGGTCATGACCAACGGGGTGACATTTATCCGCGACGACTACAAAGCGCCTCTTTGGACCACAGATGCCTGCCTTGATTTCATGCGCTTGGCAAAGGCCAAGCGAAAGATTCTTGTGTTCGGTTCATTGTCAGACTGCGGCGCAGGCGCGCCCGAAAAGTATGCCAAAGTCGCCAAGCGCGCGCAGGAAATCGCCGACATCACGGTGTTTGTGGGGCCGTGGGCCTCCCAAGTTTTAAAGGCCCGTAAAGCCGGTGCGCCAGATGCGCTGAAGGTGTTCAGAAATGTCCGGGATGCAGCCGACTTCATCAACAAGGTGACGCTGGCTGGCGATCTGGTACTGCTCAAGGGAACGAACAAGCAGGACCACCTGCAACGCATCATCATGGCCCGGACGGACAGCATTGCATGCTGGCGCGATGACTGTGACCGGATCACGTTTTGCAATGACTGCGTCTACCGAACCAAGCCTTCTGGTTTGCCGCTGTTGATGGGTGCTGAAACTTCTATGGGTACACCCCCACGGGCTGCCGCGTCGGGCAAGTACCAACTGGTTCCCGGCGAACAGATCATTGTCGGCCTAGGCAATCCTGAGCCGAAGTACGCAGGCACCCCGCACAACGTAGGCTTTGAGGTGGTGGAGAAATTCGCTGCGTCTTCATCAGCAACTTGGGAAGAAACCCCTGAAGCGTGGATAGCGCGTGGTCATTCACATGGCAACGCCGTGTGTCTGGTCAAAGTCAAGATGCCGATGAACCTGATTGGTGCCGGGCTGCAACGCCTGTCAGAGGCGATGGCCTTCGGGCCCGAGCAATGTATTCTTGTTTACGATGATCTGGACATGCCGCTGGGTGCGACGCGTGCCCGCGTTAGCGGCGGTGCCGGCGGTCATCGCGGAGTCACCTCGATTTTGGAGGCATTCCAGACCGATGCCTTTCGGCGTGTCAAGGTGGGCGTGGGTCAGGAGGGTGCAAAACTGAACAAGGTGGAGTACGTGTTGACACCTTTTGCGGCTTCAAGCCGTGACGCTGTGGATACAGCAACCTCAGCCGCACAGGCGCACCTGGTTGAAATAGTGAAGCGCCCCACGGTGCCAAAAAAAGTGGCCGCTTAGAGGGGCTGCAAGGCACATGCTCACCCCGATCACGAAGACACTCTTGCGGACACGAGATGCCATTGCCTGGCGTCTGCATCGCATGTTGGGCGACAAGGTCGTTTACGGCTCGCTGCTTGCCAGTGCCCGGCTCTGGCGGCGCTTGTTGAGAAAACCGATCTTCATTGGCGTTGCGGGAAGCGCCGGCAAAACCACCGCAAAAGAGCTCATGCTGGGAATGCTCGCCCACCATGGAAAAGGGGTTGGAAACATCGGATCATTCAACAACATCGAAGAGATTGCAAAAGCCATTTTGCGAGCGCGTCCGTGGCACAGCTTTTTCGTCACGGAGCTGAGCGAGGATCGACCCGGTGTGATGGACGGGCCGCTCGAATTAGTGCGGCCCACCGTGGGAATCGTCACGGTCGTCGGGGACGATCATCTGACTGTTTTTGCGTCAAGACAAGGTATAGCCAAAGAGATGGGTAAGCTGGTGGCCTCGCTGCCCACCACAGGAACCGCCGTCTTGAACGCCGATGACCCTGCGGTGCTTGCCATGGCCAGTGCGTGCGCTGCCAAAATCCTGACCTACGGCCTATCGCCTGATGCTCAATTGCGCGCCGAAGACATCTCGTCATCCTGGCCAGATCGATTGCAAATGACCTTGGTGCATGGCTCAGAACGCGTGAAGCTTGTGACAAAGCTCTGCGGTACGCACTGGATTCCTTCAGTGCTTGGGGCCATTGGCGGCGGTCTTGCAACGGGCATGACGCTACAGGACTGTGCCACTGGTCTTGCCAAAGTAGCCCCTTTTAACGCCCGGATGGAACCGATAACCACGTCTGATGGCGTGACATTTGTTCGAGACGACTTCAAAGCGCCGTTGTGGACGATCAGTGCCTGCTTCGAATTTATGAAGGTCGCACGCGCGAAACGAAAAATCATCGTCATCGGAGAGCTGCAAGAGGTAGGCCCTCGAAAAGGCGAAAAGTTCTTGAAGACAGCCATTCTCGCGCAGGAGATTGCGGACATCACGGTATTTGTCGGCCCTTGGGCATCAAGTGTTCTTAAAGCGCGCAGGCCCGACAACGTGGACTCACTGCGAGCATTCAGTCACGTGCGCGATGCTGCTGACTATGTTAATTCGGTCACGCGCGAGGGTGATCTGGTTTTGCTCAAAGGTGCCAACAAGCAAGACCACCTGCTTCGCATTATCCTGGCGCGAAACGGTGGGGTGAATTGCTGGCGCGACGATTGCGCCCGAATATTATTCTGTAACGAATGCCCCGATCGAATGAAGTACTCCGGTGCGCCACTTTTGCAGCAGCCGTCGGCAACGGCATCGCCTGTAGCAGCGCCGGGCTCAGATCGCGTCATACTGGAACCTGATGAGCAGGTCGTTGTGGGCCTTGGCAACCCTGAACGCAGATACACCAACACGCCGCACAACATCGGATACGAGGTGCTGGATCATCTGGCGACATCGCTGGGTCTCACATGGAATGCGAACGCCCATGCGTTGATCGCACGGGGCTCCATGCAGGGCCATCGCGTTTGTTTGGTCAAGGTTCAAAGCGCCATGAATCTGACGGGAGGGCAGCTGAAACAGCTTTCAGAAAGCATGCCGTTCAATCCAACACAGTGCATTCTGGTGTACGACGACCTGGACTTGAGCCTGGGCACCGTGCGCACCCGCATGAGCGGTAGTGCTGGCGGGCATCGGGGTGTTGCATCCATTCTGGAGGCGTTTCAAACGGACAGTTTCAGGCGGGTCAAAGTTGGGGTGGGGCAAACCCATTCCGGCTTGCCCAAGGCAGAGTACGTGCTCCAGCCGTTTGATGCGACAAGTGCTGAAACTGTTGAAAAGGCCATCGCCGCTGCCATGGTACGGGTGCTCGAAATCGCGAAGGCTCACACCGGTGCGAAGGACGACGCTAAAGCGCCTTGACCCAGGGATGGTGGTTAGCGTTCGCATGGCGCTTCAAAAACTCACGCGTCTCATCGGTGAGCATCCCGTGACCATGCATCTGAGTGATCGTAGTGCCACCGAGGTCGTTTAACTCCAGCATCACTGGCCCGCTATCGGTCAGCGCAAAATCCCAATGGTGGACTTTCATCAGCGGGAAAACCAGGCCGGCAAGCCGGCAAGCTTCCAGCACTTGCTGCCAGCCCGGCAACCGAAAACCGGAGAAAGCAACGCCTGAATCAGGGTGATTCAAAAAAACTTTCGTTGTTGGCCACAGGCCACCGACGACGGTTTCGATCTCGCCGGTCACTAGATTCACATTGGCCAGCAGATTGCCATAGCTTCCGTACCCAAAGTTGTCGGTGTAATGGGGTGCCATTGCAATTTTCCAAGCCGCCCTGATCGGTCGCACGCCGTCTGGCCCATTCAGACAGACGATCCTCACACCGCAAATCGCAGCCCAGCCGGTAATTTTAAGAATCTCTGGCGCGGGTGCGAGCGCAGCCTGGAACAGATAGCCACATTGGGGTTTGTGAAAGCGATGATCTACAGTTGATACGAGCTGCTTCAAAAAGTCATCCAGCAAGATGGTTTTGCCGTC
>JANNFW010000590.1:0-7081 GCA_031380235.1 Rhodoferax sp.
ACCTCTGGCTGTTGGCAATCTGCCAGGGGCTCTTCCTGACCAACAACGTGGTCTTCATCGCGATCAACGGCCTCGTCGGCTTCAGCCTGGCCCCATTTGGCTGGATGGCGACGCTGCCGGTGATGGGCTATGTGGTGGGCGGCGCGCTGTCCACCGGCTTGGTCGCCAAAACGCAGAAGCGGTTTGGCCGCAGAACCTCATTTCAGATCGGTTTGGCAGTCGCATTCTTTTCGGCGCTGCTGTGCACCTACGCGGCAGTCAATAAAGACTTCTGGCTGCTGTGCACCGCGACGGTCATCGCCGGTTACTACAACGCCAACGCCGGCCTCTATCGCTTTGCGGCTGCGGAGCTCGTGACCCCAGACTGGCGCGAAAAGGCGGTCTCGATGGTACTGGCGGGTGGCTTGATTGGTGCCGTACTGGGCCCCAACCTCGCGGCGCAGACACGCACCCTGTTCAGCGTGCCCTTTGCGGGCGCTTACCTCACGTTGGCCGCTGTCGCGCTGCTGGCGATGGGGCTGATGAGTTTTATTCAATTCCCGCCGCCACCCGCCAAAACAACGTCCTCCGGTGGCCGCCCGCTGTCCGTGATCATGCGCCAGCCGGTGTTCATGGTCGCAGCCGCTGCGGGAGCCTTGGGCTATGGCGTGATGAACCTGCTGATGGCTGCCACACCGCTGGCCATGCAGCAATGTCAGTTGCCGTTCTCAGATGTCGCTCTGGTGCTGGAATGGCACGTGATTGGCATGTTCGCCCCCGGTTTTTTCACCGGGCATCTGATCAAGCGATTTGGCGTGCTACCGATCATGGGCATCGGTGTGGTGCTCAATGCGCTGTGCATCACCATTGCGCTCTCGGGCGTGGACTTGCACCAGTTCTTGGCAGCGTTGTTCCTGCTGGGCATTGGCTGGAACTTCCTCTTCACCGGCAGCACCACGCTGTCACTGCAAACCTACACGCCGGAGGAAAAAGACCGTGCCCAGGGCGCTTTAAACTTCTTCGTGTTCGCCACCCTGGCGGTGAGTTCACTGGCCTCGGGCGTGCTGGTCACTACACAAGGCTGGACGCTGTTGAACCTCGGCTCCATCATCCCCGTCGTGCTGGTCGCCGTGGCGCTGGGTTGGCTGGTGGTGCATCAGCGCCGGGTTTCGGTGAGTGGAGCGGTTTGAAGATTGAGGGCTCGGTCGCTACAACCCAATCCATATTGCTATTATTAATATAGCTGCTTATGCACACTCTACGAGAGCTAGAAGCCGTTTAAGTACACAATTCGAGCGCCGGAATGATCCAGAGGCGGTTTTATACCGCTTCTTACTACATTTGTGGTGAGGATTGCGAATCACGGATTCTGGGTGGCAAGCCTTAAAACCGCCCATCCAGCCAAACCTTCAACTCTGCAAACACCGGCTCGGCCTCCAGCTCGTTGAAGATCTCGTGGTACAGCGCATCAAAGCAGCGGGATGTCACGACAGTCGCGGGGGCAAGCTCGCTAAAACGACGGCTGCCCTGCGGGTTGACCAGCACGTCTGCACCTGCGTACAGGAGCAGGGTGGGCGTCTTCCAGCGAGGGGCGGCAGCAAGTGCGGCAGTACCTGCATTGGCGATGAACCGGCCTAAGCGGGCGCTGATCTTGTCGTGAACCAGGTGGTCTTTTTTGTAGTCGTCGATGACGGCCTGGTCGTGCGAGATTTTCATCACGTCCAGGCCATTGCCTACGCGCAGGTTGGGCGCGATTTTGGGCAAGATGGAAAGCAGAAATTTCTGGAAAGCGTTCAAGCCCGGGTCCAGTGCGGGGGACGACAGGACGAGCGCATCCACCTCCCGCAACGCCCGCGCTACAAACAGGCTGGTCACCGCACCGCCCATGCTGTGGCCCAGCAAAATCAGCGGGGTGCCTTTTTTCATGCGCAGGCGCGTGCTGTCCACAATGTCGGCCAAGTCGTCGATCAGGCGCTCGTCGGATGTCAAGCCGCCACGCGGCCCGCCGGACTCGCCGTGGCCGTACTGGTCGTAGCTGCGCACGGCAAAGCCCCAGTGGTTCAGGCGGCGCGCAACGTGGTCATAACGGCCCGCATGCTCCCCCAGGCCATGCACGATGATGACCACGCCGCGCAGCGGCTGGCCAGAGTCCAGCGGCCAGTCTTGCACGGCCAGGTTGTCGCCATCACTGGCGACGAAGGTGGACAGGGTGGTTTCAGCGGTCATGCCAGTTTGCGTGCGATGCGTTTCAAGGCAATTGAGCGATCACGTGGGCAACTGCGGCGGTGAGTTTTTTGGCGTACGGCACATGCAAAAACTCGTTGGGGCCATGCGCATTGCTGCGCGGGCCGAGCACGCCGCAGACCATCATCTGCGCCTTGGGAAAGCCTTGCGACAGCATGTTCATCAGCGGAATGGTGCCGCCCTGGCCGATGTAGCCGCAGGATGCCCCAAAGTGCGCGGTGGAGGCCTCGTTCAAAGCCTGCTCAAACCACGGCGAAGTGCTGGGAGCGTTCCAACCCGTCGCACCGCTCAGGCCGTCGAAGGTGACTTTGGCCTGGTACGGCGCGTTATCTTCAAGCAGCGCCTTGAGCTCTTGCACAGCCGTTGCCGCATCCACCAGCGGCGGCAGGCGCAGGCTGAGTTTGAAGGCCGTGTAGGGGCGCAGCACGTTACCTGCGTCTTGCAACGCGGGGAAGCCTTCCGCGCCGGTCACGCTCAAGGTGGGGGACCAGGTGCGGTTGAGCAGGCCCTGCACGGGGTCGGTCGTGGTGGTCAGCGCAAACGCGGTGGAGCCGCCGCAATCGTAGTGCGCCCAGGGGAAGCGCTTGTGAACTTCATCGCCCAAGATCGCCGCCGTGGCCTTCGCCTGCGCCAACCGGTCGGCGGGCACTTCGCAATGAAAACTGGCCGGCAGCAGACGGCCCGTGGCGCTGTCTTCGAGCCGATCCAGCACCTGGCGCATGATGCGAAAGCTCGACGGCACCAGACCGCTGGCATCGCCTGAGTGGATGCCTTCGGTCAGGATTTCAACCTTCAGCACGCCCGTCGCCATGCCGCGCAGGCTGCTGGTCAACCACAGTTGGTCATAGTTGCCCGCGCCGGAGTCCAGGCAGATGACCAACGCCACATCGCCCAAGCGGTTGCGGCCCGGCTCGCGCAGCGCGTCCACATACGGCAGCAGGTCGCGCGAGCCACTTTCTTCGCAGGTTTCGATCAACCCCACAATGCGCGGATGCGCCACGCCCTGGGTTTTGAGCGCCTGAATCGCCGCGATGCTGGCGTACACCGCATAGCCATCGTCGGCACCACCCCGGCCATAGAGCTTGCCGTCTTCGTATTTGGGTGTCCAAGGCCCCAAGTCCGAACGCCAGCCGCTGAACTCGGGCTGCTTGTCCAAGTGGCCGTACATCAGCACGGTGGATGTGGCCCCCACGCTCCCCGCTTCGCGTGGTTCGCTGCCCCCCGAGGGGGCTGTGCTTGCTTGGGTCGGCCCAGCGCGGCGCACGTTTCCACGCGACGCGGGCACTTCAAAAAACAGCACGGGTGTGCGTCCCGGCAGACTGATAATTTCAAGCGTCAAGCCCTCCACTTTTTGCGCGCGCACCCATTCGGCAGCGTTGCGCATCACCGTGTCGATATAACCGTGGGCGGCCCAGTCGGGGTCGAACATGGGCGACTTGGCCGGGATCGCAATGTAGTCGGTAATTTGGCGCACGATGTCGCCATCCCATTGCTGGCTGACTTGGCTCAACGCTTGGGTGGCGTTCAGCGCGAATTCGGGAACTCTGGCGTTCATGAAACACTCCTAGGGTGAACAAACAATATTCAATCTAGATTATGCGTTTTCTTTCCCAAGCTCACCGCGTCTTTGGCTTAGTGTCCCTCCTGACGCTCGTTGCCTGCGCAGGCAACCCTGACGCCATTCCTGTCGGCACAAACCGTGATGCCGTGCTGTCAAGCTTGGGCCAGCCCACCGCCATTTGGACCCTCACCGGCGGCGAGCGTTTGCAGTACTCCAGACAGCCCGGAGGGCAGCAGGTTTACAACGTGGATTTGGACAACAGCGCCCGTGTAATTGGCGCAGCTCAAGTGATGACGCAAGCCGCGTTTGCGGCGGTACAAATTGATGCATGGCGCACGCAGGATGTGTTGCGGGCCTTTGGCAAACCTGCGTTAATTACCCGTGTTCACTCGTTTGATGGTGTCGTGTGGAGTTACCGTTACGCCGAACCGTTTGGACTAAACAAACAGTTTCATGTGTTCATCGACCCCACAGGTCTTATCAAGCGAACGCAAGTGACGGAAGAGCCGGAGTTGATTGATGATCGCATTGGCGCAAAGCAGTAGTCCCATCAATTCGCCCCATCACGCCTTGTCAACGCAACAAAAAGTAAGCCGCAATCCCATACAGCACGCTGGCGAACACTTTTTTCAACGGGGCGATGTCAATGCGGTGTGCCAAGCGCGCGCCAAACGGTGCCGTGATCATGCTGGCCATCGAGATCAGAACCAGCCCCGGCAGGTACAGGTAACCTACGGCACCGGGTGGCATTTGGGGCAGGCTCCAACCCGCCCAGATGTAACCCAAGGTGCCCGCCAAGGCTATCGGGAACCCCAGCGCCGCCGACGTGGCCACCGCCTTGTGAATCGTGACATTGCTCCAGGTCATGAACGGTACCGACACAAACGCACCGCCCGCACCGACCATGCTGGAGAGGCCGCCGATCAAACCACCCACGCCGATCATGCCGAGCGTTCCGGGCAGTACGCGCGTTGGTTTGGGCTTGCGATTCAAAAACATTTGGGTGGCCGAGAACACCACAAACAGCGCAAACAAAACAGTCAAAAACTGCGTGGGCAGGGCCACAGCAACATGCGCACCCAAAATCGAACCGGCAACAAGGCCAGGCGCCAAACGCAAGACTACCGGCCATAAGACTGCGCCGCGCTGGTGATGCGCCCGAACGGACGACATCGACGTGAAGCAAATCGTCGCCAACGAAGTCGCCACGGCCATTTTGACCAGATGGACTTCCGAAAAGCCCTTGGAAGCAAGGATCATTGTCATGAACGGCACCATGATCATGCCGCCGCCAATGCCCAAAAGCCCCGCCAAAAAGCCGGTGCACAAGCCCAAAAACAGGAACTCCGCAATCAGCAGCGGCGAGATGTCAAACATGATGCGGCGGCTTGCAGATCAACAACCCAGTTGCTCGGCCAGTGTTACCAGGTTCGTGGCATGCCAGGTGTTGGCGGCGTCGGGTGAAACATCTTTGGGTTGATCAGCACCAAACTCATGCGGGCGCTCAATGTAGGCCGTTTGCAGGCCGCAGTTGCGGGCTGCCGCCAAGTCGTCTTGGTGCGCGGCGACCAGCATGACTTCGCCGGGCTCCAGATCAAACACCTTGGCCACGCCCAAATAAGTGGATGGATGCGGCTTGTAGGCGCGAAAAACCTCCGCTGACAAGATGCAGTCCCACGGCAAACCGGCGCGCTTGGCCATATTCGTGAGCAGCCCCAGATTTCCGTTGGAAAGCGAGCAAATGGTGAATTTTGTTTTGAGCCGGGTCAAACCCGCCACCGAATCCGGCCAGGCGTCCAGCCGGTGCCAGACTTTATTCAGATGGCGCTTTTGCGGTTCGGTTAAGTGCGTGATGTTGAATTTTTGCAAAATCTCATCGAGGATCATGCGGTGCAGATCGTCGATCAGCGTCCAACCGAGTTCGCCCAACATCACGCGCTTCATCGCGGGCTGGTAGCCTGCGCGCCAAGCCAGCGCGAACTCACCGCCATCGACTTGCAAGCCCATCACATCCACCTCTTTGGCGATGCTGCCATGCCAATCGACGACGGTGCCGAAGATGTCGAAGGCGAGAACTTTGGGGAGTGACATGTTCATGACTTCCTGTTGCTTAGGCTGAGAATTTAAAAACTGCCGTTCCCGCCCGCAAGTTGGGTGCAAAACGCACGCTGCGGCTGTCTTGTAGACCGAACTTATCGGAAATCTTCAACTGATTTCGCTCTGCCAGTGTCTCAAAATCTGCAAACGTGCCGACGCGGATATTGGGCGTGTCGTACCACTGATAGGGCAGTCGCTTGGTCACCGGCATGCGTCCGCGCAGTACGCTCAGGCGGTTTGGCCAATGCGCAAAGTTCGGGAAGGCGACGATGCCCGTGCGCCCGACTCGCACCGTCTCACGCAGCATCACCTCGGCGTTGCGCAGATGTTGCAGGGTGTCGATTTGCAGCACGACGTCGAACGACGCGTCATCAAACATCGACAAGCCCTCGTCCAAGTTCAGCTGGATCACATTCACGCCGCGCTTCACACAGGCCAGCACGTTGGCATCGTCGATCTCGACGCCGTAGCCTGTGCAAGCTCGGTTTGTCTGCAAGTGCGCCAGCAGGGCACCGTCGCCGCAGCCCAAATCGAGTACGCGCGCGCCTTGTGGCACCAAGCTGGCAATCACATCCATGGTAGCTAAGTCACTCATGACGGGCGACCCAAGGCGGCATGAATGCCATCAAAATAAGAGCGCACTACGCCCATGTAGCGGGCATCATCGAGCAAAAATGCATCATGCCCGTGAGGTGCATCAATCTCGGCATAGCTCACATCACGGCGGTTGTCCAGCAGGGCCTTGACCAGCTCGCGGCTGCGCTTAGGGGAGAAGCGCCAATCTGTGGTGAAGCTGACCAGTAGGAATTTCGCTGTCGCTCGGGCCAGCGCCTGGCTCAAGTTGCCACCAAATTGGCGCGCAGGATCAAAATAATCCAGCGCGCGGGTGATCAGCAAGTAGGTGTTGGCATCAAAGTACTCGGCAAACTTGTCGCCCTGGTAGCGCAGGTAGCTTTCGATTTGAAATTCGACTTCCTGCGTCGAGAATTTGAAATCCTGAGAATTGCCGCCCAGGTTTTTCGACGGGCCGCCCCTAGAAAAACGCGCCCCCTCGGGGGGCAGCGACGACACGAAGTGCGAGAGCGTGGGGGTCAGTTGGCGTCCAAACTTCTCGTTCATCACGTCATCGCTTAAATACGTGATGTGGCCAATCATGCGGGCGATGCGCAGGCCGACTTTGGGTTTGGTTTCTGGGTTATG
>JANNFW010000622.1:0-4628 GCA_031380235.1 Rhodoferax sp.
GATCTCAGCGGCCATCATCCAGGCCTGCTACGAACTGAACATTGAACCGCATCGCGTTGCCAAGCTCTCGGGCATTGGGTGCAGCTCCAAAACGCCCGACTACTTTTTGGGAGCCTCGCACGGCTTCAACACGGTGCATGGGCGCATGCCGTCCGTGCTCACAGGTGCCAATCTGGCCAATCGCGAGCTACTTTACTTGGGCATCTCAGGTGATGGAGACTCGGCATCGATTGGTCTCGGGCAATTCGCGCACGCCATGCGCCGAGGCGTTCGCATGGTCTATATCGTTGAAAACAACGGCGTGTACGGTCTAACGAAGGGGCAGTTTTCAGCCACAGCGGATCAAGGCTCAAAAAGCAAAAAAGGAGTTGTCAACACCGACAGCCCGGTTGACCTGGTTGGCTTGGCGCTGCAGCTAGGCGCTACGTTTGTTGGCCGCAGTTTTTCGGGGGACAAAGCCCAGTTGGTGCCGTTGATCCGGGCGGCAATGGGCCATGGCGGTGCTGCATTTCTCGACGTGATCAGCCCGTGCGTTGCGTTCAACAACCACAATGGCAGCACCAAGAGCTACGACTATGTGCGTGAACACAACGAGGCTGTGAGCCGCATCGACTTCATCAGCTCCCGCGATGAAATCACCGCGCAGTACGCGGCAGGTTCTGTGGTCGATGTGGAGCAGCACGATGGCAAATTCCTGCGCCTGCGCAAGCTCAAAACGGACTACGACCCCACTGACCGCTTGTCGGCCATGAACCAAGTGCAAATTCACCAAGCGCGCGGCGAAGTGCTGACGGGTTTGCTGTATGTTGACCCAGACGCTTCGGATTTGCATGCGTCGATGAACACGACCGCCGCGCCACTGAACTCGTTGGGTGTGGGCAAGTTGTGCCCTGGTTCGGCGGCGCTGGAGAAACTCAACGCGTCGTTGCGCTGAGGGTCAGAGAAAACTCTTTACTGCGGCTTTCGTGAAAGAGCGCGTGCACGGGCGCGTGCAAGAGCAGCTTCGACGACTGCACGCTTCCTCTCCAACTCAACGGGGTCGGTGATGCGGGAATGCGCGCCGATGTCGTTCGACACAACGGCCAAGTCAATTTCGACCTGTTTCTGCTTATTGCTCTCGTCCCGTTTAAGTCTTTCGCTTCTGAATTCATAGCGAGACTTTGCGTCGTCTGCCTGTGGTTGCGACCAAGCCGCCCAACCGCTTGCGCCACCGGTGACGTTTTCCATGGAGATGCAATCCACCGGGCACACCGGCAGGCAGAGTTCGCAGCCCGTGCAACTCGGCTCGATCACGGTGTGCATCAGCTTGTTGCTGCCCAAAATCGCATCGGTGGGGCAGGCATCAATGCACAAGGTGCAGCCGATGCACCAGTTCTCGTCGATGATGGCGACGGCACGTGGGCCTTCCAGGCCATTGGTGGGGTTCAGCGGTACAAGTGGCTGCCCGGTGATCATCGCCAGCCGCTGGATGCCTTCGGCGCCGCCGGGCGGGCATTGGTTGATGACAGCTTGGCCTTGCGCGATGGCTTGCGCGTAGGCTGCGCAATCCGGGTAGCCGCAGCGCGTGCACTGGGTTTGCGGAAGTGCCGCGAGAATTTCAGTGGCGAGGGCGTCGCTCACACGACTTCACTTCTTCCCCTGGGCTTTCGCAACGAGTTTCTTCACAACTGCTTTTTTCACGGCTGGTTTGGCTGACGCAGGTGGAGCTAAAGCGGCTTTGGAAGAAGCAACCGGCTTGGTCTGATGCGAAAGGATGAACGACTTCACTTCCGGGTACACCACATCGCGCCAGCGACGGCCTGAAAAAATGCCGTAGTGTCCAGCCCCTTTGGCCTCCAGGTGCTTCTGATGTGACGCGGGCACGCCGCTGCAAATTGAGTGCACAGCCTCGGTCTGGCCGGAGCCAGAGATATCGTCCAACTCGCCTTCAACCGAGAACAGCGCGGTGGTCTTGATGTCTTGCGGGCGCACCCGCTCGATTTTTCCATCGACACCGCGCACGTCCCAGGTGCCGTTAACCAGGCTGAACTGCTGGAACACGACTTTGATCGTGTCCAGGTAGTAATCGGCATCCATGTCCAGCACGGCGTTGTATTCGTCGTAAAACTTACGGTGCGCTTCGGTGCTGGCGTCGTCACCTTTGATCAGGTCTTTAAAGTAGTCGTAATGGCTGTTGGCGTGGTTGCTGGGGTTCATGGCCACAAAGCCGGAGTGCTGCAAAAAGCCGGGGTACACGCGCCGACCCGCGCCAGGAAAGTTGGTGGGCACGCGGTAGATCACATTGTTCTCAAACCAGCTGAAGCTCTTTTTCATGGCCAGGTTGTTGACCGCTGTGGGCGACTTGCGCGCATCAATCGGCCCGCCCATCATGGTCATAGAGAGCGGCGTGGTCTCGCCCCGGCTCGCCATCAGAGACACAGCGGCCAGCACCGGCACAGTGGGCTGGCAGACGCTCACCACGTGGCAGTTGCCATAAATGCCTTGCAGATGGCGGATGAATTCCTGCACGTAATTCACGTAATCGTCCAGGTGAAACTCACCTTCGGACAGTGGTACCGTGCGGGCGTTTTTCCAATCGGTGACGTAGATTTTGTGATCACGCAGCATGGTTTTAACGGTGTCGCGCAACAGCGTGGCGTAGTGGCCAGAAAGCGGGGCGACGATCAACACCGCGGGCTGGCCCTTGAGTTTGGCCAGCGTGGCCGTGTCGTCCGAGAAACGCTTGAAGCGGCGCAGCTCGCAAAACGGCTTGTTGATTTCAATGCGTTCGTGGATCGCCACTTCCACGCCATCCACATCCACCGTGCGAATGCCAAACTCGGGCTTCTCGTAGTCTTTGCCCAGGCGGTGCATCAGGTCGTAGCCCGCCGATATGCGCTGCGCAAATGGGTTTTGGCCCATCAGGGACAGCGGGTTGGCGTAGACTTTGGCGGCAGCCAGCGCCATGTCTGAAAACGGCTCCATCAGTGAGCGCTGGGTTTCGTAGAGTTGGTAAAGCATGGGGCGGTTGCTCGGGTGATCAGTTGCGATAATGTTGCAGTGCAATATATCACCTGTCGCCCTTGAATAGTGGAGTGATCTCCCCAATTCCATAGTTAAGCGGTCAATTTCGTGAAAGCTTTCTCAACAATTCAAAAATAAGATGACCTCACCGTTCAATTCCAGCGCCCCGAACTCGTTGCCCCATGCTCTGTCATCATTGACGGCGTCGCCACGCATGCCGGTGATGTTTCTGGGCCACGGCAGCCCAATGAACGCGATTGAAGACAATGAGTTTCGCCGCAGTTGGCAGGCCTTGGGGCGTGAATTTGGCACAACACATCCGAAGCCGCAGCTAATTTTGTGCATTTCCGCCCACTGGCTGACCAACGGTTCCTGGCTCACGGCGATGGATCACCCGAAGACGATTCATGATTTTGGTGGCTTCCCCAAAGAGCTGTTCGCGCAAAATTATCCAGCGCCCGGCGCACCCGGTGCAGCGCGCGAGATCAGCGCTGCAGTGACACGAAGTGGCGGTACGCCGCTGGGGCTGGACACGGGCGAGTGGGGTCTTGACCATGGCAGTTGGGGCGTGCTCAAGCCCATGTTTCCACTGGCTGACATTCCCGTCGTGCAACTGAGCATGGACTACAACGCGCCGATGGCCGAGCATTTCGCCATTGGCCAGCAGCTTCGTGCCCTGCGCGACCAAGGCGTGCTGATCGTGGGCAGTGGCAACTTGGTGCACAACCTGCGCGCAGCGCGGTTTGACGTGCCGGTAGACCGGGCCTTTGACTGGGCGATTGAGTTTGACCAATGGACCGCAGCGCAAATTGACGCCGGCAATCTGGAGCGGCTGCAAGACTTCCAAAATCAGGGCACGCTGGCCCAGCAGGCCCACCCCACGTTCGAGCATTACCTTCCCGTGCTTTACACCGCCGGAGCCGCCCATCCGGGGGAGCCCGTGCGCAGCTTCAACACCAGCTTTCAGGGCGCATCCATTTCAATGCGCTCTGTCGTTTGGGGCTGATGAGTTACGTTAAAAGCGCCTCAGACACCGCCCATAGCTTGAGCGCAACATCCGCATCCATGATGTGCGGCGAGTAGCCTGATACGCGGTTGGTCGGCTCCGCAGGCAGGCCCTGGTTGCAATCTTCCAAATACAGACCGCCGTGGCCCCTGAGCGCAGGCGCGGTCGCTGCCCATACGCTGGTGGACGCGCCTTGGGCTGGATTCTTGAAAATATCCAGCGGCGTGTCGTCAGCTTTGAGCCAGCCCAAAGCGCGCATTTCTTCCATCGGTAAAAACTTCTGCAAGCCCGTCATGATGCCGCCGGGATGCACCGCATTGGAGGTGATGCCGTCTGCCGCGAACTTCAAATGCATGCTGAGCGCAAACAGTGCATTGGCGCTTTTGGCCTGGCCGTAGGCCTTCCATTTGTTGTACTCGCGCCGCTCGAAATGAATGTCATCAAACACCACGCCTGAGATTTTGTGCCCAGATGAGCTCAGGCACACCAGGCGTGCATCGCCCGTGACCGAAGCCGCTTTTTTGAGCGCAGGAAGGAGCGCCGTCGTCAGTGCAAAGTGACCCAGGTGATTTGTCGCAAACTGCGCCTCCCAGCCCTGCGCTGTGCGGCTCAGCGGGCA
>JANNFW010000626.1:0-2278 GCA_031380235.1 Rhodoferax sp.
CAACAGTGCCCAACCGGCTTGTACGGTGGCTTTTCCCACATTCAGCCGCCCGTCACCGTCGTTCTTGCCCCAGCCTTTGTACTTGCAATACAGATAGCAAAACAGCATCAACGAAAAACCGATAAACAGGCCGGGGCCAAAGCCGGCAATGAATAGCTCGCCAATCGATACCTCGGCGCTGACGCCGTAGAGGATCATCGGGATGGAGGGCGGAATGATCACACCCAGCTCGGCACTGCTGGCCTGGAGAGCCGCGGCGTAGGCCGTGGGGTAGCCGTGTTTGATCAGGGCGGGGATCAGGATGGCGCCAATCGCAAACGTGGTGGCCACAGAAGAGCCCGATACGGCGGCAAAGATCATGCAGGTTAGCACGCAAGTCATGGGCAAGCCGCCCTGCACGCCACCGACCAGACTTTTGGCAAACTCGACCAGGCGACGCGAGATGCCACCGGTTTCCATCAAGTTGCCCGCGAGGATAAAGAAGGGGATCGCAGCCAGGGGAAACTTGTTGATGGACGAGAACATCTCCTTCACCGAGATCAGCATGTTGGCGTTGTTCGCCTGAATACCCAGGATGGCGGACAGGCCAATCGAGACCGCGACGGAGACCGACAGCGCAAAACACAGCACCATCGTGGTAATCATGACCATACTCATTGCGCTGTCTCCAATTCCAGTCGCTTTGGGTCGAGCAAGTTACCTATCAACCCGACCACGCAGAACATTCCGCCGACGGGCAGTGCCAGGTAGGCCCAGAACATCGAGACATCCTCAAGACCGATAACGGTTTGCACTTTGCCGCGCACCGCGTAGTCCCAACCCCACCAAATGATCACCAGCACCAGTGAGAGGGCCGCCAGGAAGACTACCCAATCCAGGATGCGTTTGAGTTTTGGCGGGCTCCAGCGGTACATCACATCGACGCTGACCATGGCCCCCTGGCGAAAGGCCATCGGAATGCCCATGAACACCATCCAGATCAGGCTGAAGCGGATCAATACCTCGGTCCACTCGGCGGGGCGCTCGAGGATGAAGCGAGTGATGATTTGAAACAACCCCAAGCTGGACGCAATGGCCAGCATGACGCATGCGACGAGCATGGCAAAGCCGGTACACCAGCCCTCAAAGCGCAGAAAGGCCTGCTTCATTGAGCCAGCGGCCGTCAGCTACTTGACGTTGCGAATCTGGTCAATCGCAGCTTTGGTGAACTGCTTTTCAAACTCGAGGTTGACTGGGGCCAGCGTGGCAACGAACTTCGACTTGTCAAGGTTCTCGACCACACTCATGCCCTTGCTGCGAAGCTCGGCAACGCCTTTGGCATCGTCTTCATCCACGCGGGCACGGTTCATTTTGGTGCCTTCACGGGCGGCTTCGATGAAGGCCTGTTTGTCCGCCGCGCTGAGCTTGTCAAAAGACGCCTTGTTCATCAAGAAAATGGCGGGCGAATAGACGTGCCCGGTCAGCGACAGATGCTTTTGCACCTGGTCGAACTTGGCGGCCATGATGACGGACAACGGATTCTCCTGGCCGTCTACAGTGCCTTGCTGCAAAGCAGTGAACACCTCAGGGAAAGCCATCGGCGTGGGCACGATGCCAAAGCCTTTATAAGCTGCAATGTGGATGGGGTTCTCCATCGTGCGCAGCTTCAGCCCTTTCAAATCGTCTGGGGAATTCACGGCACGCTTGCTGTTGGTCATGTGACGCACTCCGTTCTCGGCCCACATCAGCGCTTTGAAACCCTTGGATTCAAACTTGACCAGCATGTCCTGACCAATCGGGCCATCGAGAACGGCTCGGGCATGGGCTTTGTCGCGAAATAGAAAGGGGATATCCAGAATCTTCGCCTCGGGAACGAAGTTAGGAATGGGGCCGGTGGAGGTCAGCGTCAGTTCCTGCGTGCCGAGTTGCACGGCTTCAATCGATTCGCGCTCACCGCCCAAAGATCCTGAGTAAAAAGTTTGAACCTTGTAGCGACCCGCAGTGCGTTTCTCGACCTCTTTGGCGAAGGTGTCGATGCCGATGCCTTGATGTGAATTCTGTCCGATAGAGATGCTGATGCGCATCGTGGTTTGCGCGATGGCAGTGCCCGCGAGGCCAGCGGCCAACAGCGCGCCGAGCGCAAGTTTGGACAAGGTGAATTTCGATAGCGTCATGCGTGTCTCCTGAAAATACGTTTTTGCCGAAGTTTTATTGTGATCGCAGGGGCAGCTTCACCGCATCGGGGTTTTCATCCACGTATTGGCGAATGATCGCCTCGAAGCTGGTTTCAGGCAGTAGG
>JANNFW010000639.1:0-5851 GCA_031380235.1 Rhodoferax sp.
GCCAGCGTTCCGCTGGAGTACGCACTGCGCGACTGGCGCAGCAAGCGCAACTTGTTCGCTGGCATCGCTTTGGTGTTTGGGTCGATGACGTTGGCAATCGGCGCGCTGGTGCTGTGGTACATCGCGCGCATCACGCAGGCCCGCCAGGCGATGGCGCAGTCCAAAAGCAGCCTAGACCAGGCGCTGGAATCGATGCCCAGCGGCTTCTTGCTGCTCAACGCAGCGGGTGAAGTGGTCACGTGGAACCAGCGTTACGTCAACCTTTTTCCGTGGACCCAAGCTTTGTTGGCGCCTGGCGTGCCATTTAGGATCATTCTGGAAGAGGTCGCCCGCCAGGACATGCCGCAGTTGACAGACGAGGAGCGCCAGACATGGGTTGACAAGCGCCTGGCTGAGCAGGTCTTGCAAGCTTCCCACGAGCGAAAATTGGCCAATGGCTCCATCATCCACATCACCGAGCGGCGTACACCCGAAGGCGGCATGGTCCTGGTGTACGAAGACGTGACGGCCCTGCGTGCCGCAACCGCCGAGATCGAGCAACTGGCCTTCTATGACCCGCTGACCCGCCTGCCCAACCGCCGTTTGCTGAGCGACCGATTGGGCCGCGCCCTGACGGCAAGCGCGCGCAGCGGCCAGCACGGTGCCGTGCTGTTCCTGGATCTGGACCACTTCAAGACCCTGAACGACACCCTGGGCCACGACATGGGCGACCGCCTGCTGGAGCGCGTGGCCCAGCGCCTCACCGCCTGCGTGCGCGAGCAGGACACCGTTGCCCGCCTGGGCGGTGATGAATTTGTGGTGATGCTTGAAGGCCTGGGTAAAACCTCGTCCGAAGCGCGCGCGCACGCCAAACTGGTGGGCGACAAAATCCTGTCCAGCCTGAACCAGCCCTTTCGCCTGGGTGCACACCTTCACAACAGCACACCCAGCATTGGTGCTGCGCTGTTTGGCGACGGCCAGAAAGAGGCCGCAGAACTTTTGAAGCAGGCCGACATTGCGATGTACCAGGTCAAGGCCTCGGGGCGTAATGGCTTAAGTTTTTTCAGTGTGTCAATGCAGTCCGTCATCACCGACCGCGCCTCGCTGGAGGCAGATCTGCGCACAGGCCTGGTACTGGACCAGTTTGAGCTGTACTACCAGGGCCAGTTTGACACCCGCAACCTCCCTGTGGGTGCCGAGGCGCTGATCCGCTGGAACCACCCCACTCGCGGCTTGGTGCTTCCCACCGATTTCATTGGCATGGCGGAGGACACTGCGCTGATCGTGCCTCTGGGGCATTGGGTGCTGACCCACGCCTGCCGACAGCTCAAGCGCTGGGAGGCGGTGCCGCGCCGGGCGAGCCTGGTGCTGGCTGTGAACGTTAGCGCGAGGCAGTTTCGTCAAGCTGACTTTGTCTCGCAGGTCAAGGCCGTACTGCGCGAAACAGCGGCCAACCCAAAACGCCTCAAGCTGGAGCTGACCGAAAGCCTGGTGCTGGCCAACGTACAGGACACCATCGAGAAGATGAACGCGCTGAAGAAAATTGGTGTGCGCTTTGCGATAGACGACTTTGGCACGGGCCAGTCGTCGCTCACCTACCTCACGCAGTTGCCGCTGAACCAGCTCAAAATCGACCAGTCGTTCGTGCGCAACATCGGACTGCAGGAGGCCGATGCTGTCATCATCGACACCATCATCGGCATGTCCGGTAACCTGAGTCTGGAGGTACTGGCCGAGGGCGTGGAGACGCGTGAGCAGCGCGACTTTCTGCAAGCCCATGGCTGCGGGCTTTTTCAAGGCTATTTGTTCTCGCGGCCCGTATCGCTGGCAGAATTTGAGTTGCAGCTCGACGCGATCATCGTCGCACCACGCGTCGAAAGTGCTTTTGACGTCTAACGCCACCTTCCCGCCAGAATTCCCATGAAAACACACACCCTCCCCACGCTCACCTGCTTCAACCTCACTGTCGCGGACCACATCGCCCACTTGGTGCTCAACAAACCCGAGGCGCTCAACACCATGCACCGCACCTTCTGGCGCGAGCTGGATGCCGTGCTGACTCAGTTGCACAAAGGCGCAGATGCCCGCGTGCTGCTGCTCTCCAGCACCGGCAAACACTTCAGCGCGGGCATGGCGCTGGATACTTTTTCGGGTGGAACAGGAGACGCCTCCTCTGGCGGCGTGGGATTGATGGACGACCAGACCCCCGAAGGCCGCGCCGCCGTCTTCGATTCGCTGCAAGACATCCAGTCCACCTTCACCAAACTGGAGACGCTGCGCATCCCGGTGATTGCAGCAATCCAGGGCGGCTGCATCGGCGGCGCGGTGGACTTGGTGACGGCCTGCTGCATTCGCTATGCCACCGCCGAGGCATTCTTTTGCATTCAGGAAATCAACATCGGGCTGGTGGCCGACGTCGGTACGCTACAGCGCCTGCCCAAGCTCATGCCCCTTGGCGTGGTCAAAGAACTGGCCTATACCGGGCGGCGACTGTCCGCGCAAAAGGCGCTGGGCTATGGCCTGGTGAACGAGGTGTTTGAATCGCACAATGCGATGCTGACCGCTGCCTTGCAATGCGCCAGGGAGATCGCGTCAAAACCGCCGGTCGCCATTTGGGGCACCAAGCAGGTGATTCACTATGCGCGGGACCATTCGGTGGACGATGCCCTCAAACAGATGGGCTGGGTGCAAGGCGCAATCTGGAGCAATGCGCACGTGGGCGAGGCGGTCAACGCGATGAAGCAAAAGCGCTCCGCTGAATTTCCGCCGCTGGCACCGCTGACGAAGTTCACCGATGCCGACCATTGAGCCTTGGCAGCTCTCTCAGGCTTTTACTTAACGCACTAAATACTACAATTTTAGTAGCTGCTTATGCAATATATACGAGAGCTAGAGGTCTGAATTGTTATGAATTTAGGCAAAAACACGCCTAAATCACAACAAATTAACCTACGGGTTAATTTATGGCGATTGATTGAGTGGGGCGACCCCGGTGGCAATCCGCGCAGCCCGCGCCTGTTTGCGCTCGTACATGTCTTCATCCGCGCGTTTGAGCAGCGTCTCAAGGTCAGCGCCTTCTGACGGGCACAGCGCAATGCCAATCGATGCGCCTGAGCTGATCAGGAGTGGCTCTGCGGGCAGGTCGTGCAGCGACTGCAGCGGCTCAGCCAGCAGATTCTCCAGTTTGTTGCGCGCCGCCTCAGCCGCCGCCCGATGGGCAACATTCTCCAGCAGCACCACAAACTCGTCACCGCCGTAGCGCGCGGCCAGGTCGCTGTCGCGCAGGTGCGAGGTGAGCCGCTGCGACACCTCCACCAGCACGTGGTCGCCGACGTCGTGGCCGAAACGGTCGTTGATCTGCTTGAAGCCGTTCAGGTCGATGAACAGCACGGCAAAGGGCCGGCTGTCGCCGCTGCGGCGGTGGCGGATGATGCGATCCTCAATGCGGCGGATCATCGCCTCGCGGTTGGAGATACCGGTGAGTCGGTCGGTAAACAGCTTGGCCTGCATGCTGGCGAACGACTTGGCCAACTCGCCAATTTCATCGGTGCGCTCGGTCGGCACTTTGGCATCAAAAATGCCCTCGCCCATGCTCTTGGCCGCGAGAGCCAGGCGACGCAGGTCTTTGGCGATCACGTTGAGTACCAGCACACCGGTGGCGACAATCAGCGCGCAAGCCAGCAGCGCCAAAATCGCGGTTCGCTGCAAGTTGTCCGTCACCTTGTGCATGAAGTCGCTGCGGGGCACGGCGACGGCCACTATCCAGTCCAACCCGGCGGCATCGCGCAGGCTGACGTAGCCGGTCTGGATCACCTCGCCGTTCGGGCCCGTGAAGGAGCCGGTTTGCGTCTTGCTCGCATTACCCATCTTTTTGCCAGCCGCCCCTGCATCAGACCGCTGTATCAGCCCCTTGACCGACCGGTAGGTTGCCACGATCAGCGGGTCTTCGCTATTCGCCGCATTCAGGCGGGTGTTGTCTTCGCCCACGCCCTTGCGCAGGTGTGGCCCACGCGAAGTGGCGATCAGGTTGCCGTCGGGCTCCACGATGAAGGCATAGCCATTGGTGCTGTGTTGCAGATTTTTTAAAAAGTCATTCAGACGCGCCAGCGACAGATCGGTGGCGACCACACCCTCAAACTCGCCCGCCGCATTGTTGACCCGCCGCGCGCGGGTGCCTACCAGTTGCAGGGTCTTGAAGTCGATGTAGATCGATGTCCATGTCTGCGCAGACGTACCCTGCCCCACCTTGTACCAGGGGCGCTCACGCGGGTCGTACACGCGGGTCTCGGGCTGGCCCTTGCCCAATGCGCCGCGAATGCCTTTGTAGTGGTAGGTGGAGCGCACCGGGTCGCCCTCCAGGCGCAGCCGCAATTCAGCCTCGGTCTCGGAGAATCGATACAGCCCAAAAAAATGCCCGCTGCGGTTGCCGTAATAGGCATAGTTGTTGGGCTCCAGGTGCACCGAGGTGGCGAGCCAGAAGCGCGTGCGAAGGGCCTCCAACTCATCCTTGATCGACACTGGGGCGGGCACATCGGTGGGGAAAGCGGTCTCCAGCACCGCCTCAGAGCCGGAGATATGCTTGTCCACCGCCTGCGCAATGCGCTCGGCCATCTCCGAGAGCACCCGCTCAGACAAGGTGTCCACCGCCTCACTGCCGGCGCGGTAAGACAGCAGGCCAATCACCACGGCCGACAGCAGCACCAGCGCCACATAAGGCACAGTGAGCATCTGGCGCAGCGAGGCGTGGGACAGGAATTTCAACATGGAACCGGCGGATTATCGCGCGTGATTCAATTGAAACCCATCTTGGTCCAAAGCAGTTTGCCCGTCCGTGGATATCATCACGTTTCATGGATCAAACTTCTGTCTCGCCCATCATCCCTGCCGCCCCGATAACTGGGATGCTGCCGCTATCGGCCGCCGAGATCTTGCACCTGATGGATACCAGCCTTGGAGCCACCGTGTCTGTGGTTGACCGCGACCTGAAGTTTCGCTACGTGAATGCTGGATTCGCTCAAGCGTTCGGTCTGACCTGGCAGGAAATGATGAGCATGTCGATATACGATGTGTACCCCAGCGCGGATATGGTCGCCTTCATGCCCTATGTGGAGCGTGCGCTGGCGGGCGAGTCTGTGACTTACGAGCGGCTGGGGCGCATCCACCAACGCGAGCAGGTTTGGCGCACGGTTTCCAT
The DNA here is from genome assembly GCA_031380235.1 of Rhodoferax sp. GTDB lineage: Bacteria > Pseudomonadota > Gammaproteobacteria > Burkholderiales > Burkholderiaceae_C > JANYCG01. The sequence continues at coordinate 5,174 of JANNFW010000639.1, forward strand.
GAACCCGTGGCGCGATCAGAGCGGCACTGTGATTGGCATCGTGCATTCTTCAATGGAGGTGCATGAGCTGAAAACGGCGACGGAGGCACTGCGTGTCGCTAATGAGCAATTACGCCTGCTGGCGCTTTACGACCAGCTTACCGGCCTGCCCAACCGCACTTCACTGAATGATCGTCTGGCCGATTCGCTCAAACGTGCCAGCCGCTCGCACGACCCGGTGGCCGTGCTGTTCCTCGATCTGGACGGCTTCAAGCAAGTCAACGACGAGTTTGGCCACGCTGCCGGCGATGAGGTGCTGTGCGAAGTCGCCCGCCGCCTGCAACTGGCCGTGCGCGCAACGGACGTCGTGGCCCGCTTTGGCGGCGATGAGTTCGTCGTGCTGCTGGACACCGAGGTGCGCGACGACACGCCCGACCGCGTCTGCCAGCGGATCTTCGCGCAACTGCAAGCCCCGTTTGTGTTCACGCGAGGGCAGGCGCAAATCGGTGCTTCGATCGGCATCGCCCAGCATCCGCCATTGCCAAATCAACCCGACGAACTGCTCAACCGGGCAGATGCGGCGATGTTTAAGGCCAAGCGTGCGGGCAAGGGGTGTGTGCGGGTGGCTCGGCTGGATCAGGCCGACGGCGCCCTCAGCTCCGCGGGTGTCCCCCGCGCGGCCGAGGGCCGACGCTCCAC
>JANNFW010000514.1:0-2020 GCA_031380235.1 Rhodoferax sp.
CGGATTCAACAGATTGAGCGTGGCGACAGCGCCAATCTGCTGCCCTTTATCCAAGCATCTGTGCGCACCGGGGCCCTCATCCACAGCGATGGCTCTCGCTCCTACAGCAAGCTCCAGGACAAGGGGTACATCCACAAAACAACGGTTCACGACGGCTCGGCTGTACCCGCCCACGAATCGATGCCCGGTGTACACCGGGTGGCCGCACTGCTTCAGCGCTGGCTACTGGGCACGCACCAAGGTGCCGTGCAGCCAGGGCAACTGGATTACTACTTGGATGAGTTTGTATTTCGCTTCAATCGAAGAACTTCCCGCTCGCGCGGGCTTCTGTTCTATCGTTTGCTTGAGCAGGCCGTCCTGACCGAACCGGTGACTTATGACAATGTCGTTCAATCCGCCAAAAAACAGGGATAGTGAATCGCTGTGGAGCTAATAGGATAGCCCATCTCAGAGGTTCATGGCACTACCTTAAGCGCCAATCGATAAGTGTTAGGTGGGCTGACCACAGTACCTGATGCTAAGCTGAAGTTGTTCAAAGACAGCAACCAGCACAGAAGAAGGATCAGCCCCTATGCATCGTACCAAGAATGCGGATATCAAACACCACATGCAACTGCTGCGCCAACAATTTGCCCAAGCGCGAGGCGATCAAGGCGACCCGATTGATTGCGCATTCGAGCCTGAGCAGATGGCGCAAATTCTGGACCAAGAGATTGGCCCCTACCGGACACGCATCTATCCCCCGCTGGTGACTTTGCGCCTGTTCATTGATCAAATCCTCTGCGCAGACCATGCCTGCCAAGATGTTGTGGGGCGACGCTTGTCGCAACGGGTGGCTGATGGGCAATCGCCCTGTAGTCTGAACAGCGGCCCCTACTGCAAAGCGCGTAAACGCCTGCCACTGCGCCTGCCCCAGCGCCTGTGCAGGCATTTGGGTGCCTGCCTGGAGCCCTTGGCTGCCTTGCGATGGGGCTGGCGAGGGCGCTCAGTCAAGCTGTTTGATGCCACCAGCGTGTCCATGCCCGACACGCCGCAAAACCAGACCGCGTGGCCGCAAAGTGGGCGTCAAAAACCGGGCCTGGGGTTTCCAGTGGCACGCATCGGTGCGCTCATCAGCCTGGCCAGTGGTGCCGTCATCGATTACGCGCTGGCACCCATGAAGGGCAAGAACAGCGGCGAGCAGACGCTTTTGCGCCAGCTGGCTGTCAACCTGTCCAAGGGCGACATTTTGTTGGCCGATGCCCTGCACAGCACCTGGTGGGCGCTGAACATGCTGGCCAAGCAGGGTGTTGACGTGGTCATGGCCCACGACGGTCGGCGCACAGTTGACTTCAGCGCGGGGCGCGTGTTGGGCCATTGCGATCACCTGGTGTGGTGGCCCAAGCCCAAACGTGCAGGCTGGGTCAGCAAGGCGGACTACGACCAGATGCCTGCGGGCATTTGGGTGCGCGAGGCCCGTGTGGGTGATCAGATGGTGGTGAGCACATTGAGCGAGCCCTCAAAGGTCACGCCACAGGAGCTTGCTGCGCTGTATGCCATGCGCTGGAACATTGAAGTCGACTTCAGAGCGCTGAAGGCGACGATGAACATGGATGTTTTGCGTTGCATGACGCCGGCCATGGTGAAGAAGGAAATCGCCGTGTACTTGCTGACCTACAACTTGGTGCGATGGGCCATGGCGCGTGCAGCGCAGTTGGCCCAGGTGCCCGCCAGAGCATTAAGTTTTGCAAGCACTCGGCGCTTGATCTGCAACTTTGCGGGTCATCTGCAACGACGCACCTACGCCGATACCGACTCTCTGGCTGGCGCTTTGCTGCAAACCATTGCTTGGTGTAAATTGCCCAAACGCCCTCAGCGCATCGAGCCGCGCGCCAAGAAGCGCCGTCCCAAACCCTTGTCGCTGCTGACGGTGCCCCGTGCGGTGGCCCGCGAACACATCAGAGTGCAGCGGCTTAAGGTAGTGCCATGATGCTCAGACCCCAATTTCGCCGGACGGTCGCCAGCCAGCTTTACTTTGCGT
>JANNFW010000663.1:0-2967 GCA_031380235.1 Rhodoferax sp.
CAAACGCCATGTCAATCAGCCTTTCCGTCTTTGGTCTTTTTGCGCAGTGCCTGCCAGCGCCGCGCCAGTTGCACGCCCAATCCACCTCCGAGCCCGATCAAAACCATGCCTGCGATAGTGCTGTTGCCGTAACCCGGTGCCATGGCGTTCAATCCGAGCAACAAACCTGCCAAATAAGCGAGGATGGCCCCGGTGATGAACCCCAGCGCATCAGGCAGGCCTTCAGCAAGCGGCGACTTATTCATACGGTGATTGAGCGGTTGAGCGAAGGTCAGCGGTCATTGATCAACGATTGTGGCGCTGCATGAAAACGAGCTTTTCGAACAGCGTCACGTCCTGCTCGTTCTTCAGCAACGCGCCGACCAGCGGCGGCACGGCCACTTTGTCGTCTTTGCTTTGCAGGGCTTCCAGCGGAATGTCTTCGGCCACCAGCAGTTTGAGCCAATCCAGCAGCTCGCTGGTGGACGGCTTTTTCTTCAAGCCGGGCAGGTTGCGCACGTCGTAAAACGTCTTCATTGCGGCGGTCAGCAGCTCCTTTTTGAGACCCGGGAAATGCACATCGATGATCAGCTTCATCGTTTCTGCATCGGGGAATTTGATGTAGTGGAAGAAGCAGCGGCGCAAAAACGCGTCTGGCAGTTCTTTCTCATTGTTCGAGGTGATGAAAACCAGCGGGCGGTGCTTGGCGCGCACCAGCTCGCGCGTCTCGTAGCAGTAAAACTCCATGCGGTCGATTTCGCGCAGCAAGTCGTTGGGGAATTCGATGTCTGCCTTGTCGATCTCGTCAATCAGCAGCGCCACGGGTGCATCGGCGGTAAAGGCCTCCCACAACACGCCTTTGACGATGTAGTTGTGAATGTCTTTGACCTTCTCGTCGCCCAACTGAGAGTCGCGCAGGCGGCTCACCGCGTCGTATTCGTACAGGCCCTGCTGTGCCTTGGTGGTGGACTTGATGTGCCATTGCAGCAGCGGCATTTTCAGCGCCTCGGCCACTTCTTCGGCCAGCATGGTTTTGCCGGTGCCGGGCTCGCCTTTGACCAGCAGCGGGCGTTTGAGCGTGATGGCTGCGTTGACAGACAGCATCAGGTCTTGCGTCGCGACGTAATTTTTAGTACCTTGGAATTTCATGGTGGATCAGAAGTGCGAACAGTTAAGGGCGGCAGCGGTAGATATAATCCAAAGTTGGTTTTGGTATCCCCCACAGGTTGATTGTCCGCGCAAAATGAAGAAACTGCTGTTGCCCCTGCTCTCCTTGCTTGTCACGTTTGTGACGGCATTTGTCGTCCATCGTCCCGCCAATGCCCAAGAGGCAAAAACAGAAATGAAAGGCGATGTCAAAGCCGGCGAGCGGAAAATCGCTCTTTGCATTGGCTGCCACGGCATCGTGGGCTACCAAGCAAGCTTTCCTGAGATTTACAAAGTGCCCAAAATCTCAGGCCAAGGTGCGAAATATATCGTTTCAGCCTTGAACGCCTATTCGAAGGGCGAGCGCAAACATCCCACCATGCGCGCGGTTGCTCAAGGTATGAGCGAACAGGACATGCTTGATGTCGCCGCCTACTACGAAGTGCATGGCGTGGTCGCAGGCGCGCCTGTGCTGCCCAAAGCGCCCGAGGGCTCGGCCAAGGTGGCTGGCTTGCTCGCAAAAGGCGCTTGCGTATCCTGCCACGGTGCCAACTTTGCAGCCCCGATAGATCCGACGTATCCCAAAATCGCGGGTCAGCATGCCGACTATCTTTTTGTGGCGCTCAAGTCCTACAAAACTGAAAATAACGCCAAAGTCGGTCGTGCCAATGGCGTGATGGGTGGCATTGCCAAGCAGTTCACCAATGACGAGATGAAGGCGCTGGCCGGTTACGTTAGTAGCCTGCCGGGTGACCTCAAAGTGGTGAAGCAACCAAGTTTTCGCTGAGGCTGGTTCGCCTCTCCAACAAAGCCGCTGATGAAGCGGCTTTTTTTACGACTTTTTTTTCGGCAATCGCCGCTATTGCTGGGTCGCGCGGCGCTGTACGCAGTCAATGTAGGCCTGCCCATCCGGCGGTGAGCCGCCTCGCTGGCTCTCCCAAATCATCGTGCCCAGGCACTCCATCGCACTGTGGTGCGCGTCGTGCAGCGAGTCCAGTCGCGCAGTCAGCAGCTCGACTGCCTGTCGAATGCCACGTGGCTGGTCAATGCTGCACTGCTCGCTCAAGCTGAGGTGCATGCTCAGGTGCAAAAACGCGTTGGTCTGGCTGGGCGTGTCGGCGCCCATGGCCAGGAGTGCCGCATCCACATCGCTCAAGTCTGCGTGGTACTCGGGGTGCTCATCAATCCACAGGCTGGCAATGGTTTCAATCGCTTCGAGCGGCAGGCTCGCGCGTGATTTGGCGTAAACCGCGCAAAAGAAGCGGCGGACATCAGCCTGAGAGGGTTGGAACAGCATGGTCGGGATTGTCGCTTTGCGCAAAAACCTTTGGAGACTATTGATGTTGACGGTAGGATGCAAAGTCAGCATGTATTTACTACAAATGTAGTAAAAAATAGCGTTTTGGCCTGGTTTTGGATCGTTTTAGGGCTGAATTCTGAAATTTCATGATTAAATCGTGCTATAGCCCTCGTATATATTGCACAATAAGCTATTAAATATATAGCATTTTGTAGTTTACTTACTCTAGAGTCTCACTATAGATCGGCTTCAAAATATCGAGACGTTCGCTAGGGTTGCCCAAACTCAGCGCGGTGGCCCGTGAAAAAGGAAATGGCTGGGCTATGCTCTGCACCGTACCCGGTCGATCCTTAAATTAACGAGAGTGCAGGCCATGATTGACAAAATTGCGCTTTCTGTTGCCGACGCGCTGCAAGGCACGCCCGACGGCGCCACCGTCCTGATTGGCGGCTTTGGCACGGCGGGCATTCCTGATGAGCTGATTGACGGCCTCATCGTCCAAGGTGCCAAAGACCTGACCGTCGTCAACAACAACGCGGGCA
>JANNFW010000664.1:0-6878 GCA_031380235.1 Rhodoferax sp.
GGGTCTGCGCTGCTGGGGCCAATCGCAAAGCCCACGTCGGCACCGACAAACCAGCGGATCGAGGCGTGCACCGAGTCCATGTTGTCCCAGTCGGCATCGTCGGGTTGCTGTTTGGCCAACACGGCGTTTTTGAAGCCGATCTTCTCAAACGCTTTGTTCCACTCAGTGATGCCCGCAGACACCGCCGGGCGGTATTTCGGGGGGATGTTTTTGTCCATCCAGTAGACGATGGGCTGCACCGGCTCTGACATCGCTGCCGCCGGGTCTTTTTTATCAAGCCGCCAACGGCTGACGTAATGCACGCGGGTGTTGGGCTTTTGGTCGCTGCTGAGGTCATTGAAGGTCTCGGTGAAATGGCCCAGGCGCGGGTCCGACAGACGCGCCGCCATGGGCTTGTCTGGCAGGGCCGAAAAGTTGTAGACAAAGGTGACGAAGAAGCTGCGCGGATCGGGTGTGGCCTGCGGGGGCTTTGGGCTCGGAATGGGTGGCGGCGTCAGCGGTGGCGCGGGGATGCGCGGCGTGGCAAAGTGAACGCGGGCGTTCAGCGTGCTGATGCTGGCATCGCTGCGAGTCGTCTCAAAGAATGAGTTGCTGCGATCCAGGCCAAAAGGCAGGCGAAAGGCCGACTCAATCCGCGTGGAGTAGCCCGCAATGTCTGACAGCATGAAGCCCGCATCGACCAGCACCGACTTGCGCTCAGGATGCTCGGCGCTGGCAACGACCATGCCCGCCACCAAGCTCGGTGAAAACGCCTGCGACACCGCGAGTTTGGAACCGCCCCCGGCCCCGTCACCGCGGTACTTGGTGTTGATGGCAATCAGTTGCATCTGATTGCCAATGCGCCGCCACTCGACCAACGCCTCGTAGCTCATCTGGCTGGCATACAGCCCGCGCTCACCCACGGAGTTGGCGACGTTAACGGTGAACAAAAACGGTTTGTTCAAGCCCGCCTTGGGGATCTCCAGCCACACCTTTTCATCTTTGCGCCAGATCGGGAACAACCCTGCCTGTTGCTTGGCATCTTTAATGATGTCGGCAAATGGTTTGGGCGCCGCAGGGTCCACTGGCGGCACCGGAGGCCTCGCTGCTACAGCGGCGCTGGCCGCACCTGCTGGAGCGGACGCGGCGGCGCGAGGTGCGGATGCGGCAACGGCGGGCGCGCCAGGCACCGAGGGCGTCGCCACCGGCGCGGTGCCATGCGCAGGCATCTCGCCCGAGTGCTGGCGGATGTCCATGCCCGCGCAACCAGACAGTAGCAGGCTTGCAGCGGCGAAGCGTGCGGTCAATGGCAACCTAAATTGAGAAGAGATAAACATAGTGTTTGCGAATGATCAAGGCCGTGAAAATACCTGCCTACGATACTCTTTTTTGGCGCGAAATCGAGAAAGACCCCTGGCGGAGATACCCCTACTGGGTGTTTTGCCATGCCGACCGATTCACTATTAAATATATAGCTGCTTATGCAATTTATACGAGAGCTAAGACACTATTTTATTGATAAAATTCTCTTTTTCCCCGCTTTTTAGTCAATAATTAACTCCCAGGTTCATTTTTTATCTCCATAGGGATGCCCCTACCCGCGCCGAGGCGCTCCATCGTCTGATAACCTCGTCGCTAATGCCCGCCCCGCTCAAAGTTCAATCCTCCCCGCTTGTCGCCTCCTCCGTCACAGCCACCGCACCCGCAGCCAGCGTGATGGTGCTGACGCTGGCACTGCTGTTGGGCATTCAGCCCGTCACCACCGACCTTTTCCTGCCCGCGCTGCCGACCATCACCGACGGCTTTGGCGCCAGCATGGTCCAAGCGCAACTGACCTTGACCGCGCTGTTACTGGCGTTTGGCATCTCGCAGCTCTTCTGGGGGCCGCTGTCAGACCGCTTTGGCAGGCGGCCAATTTTGCTGGCGGGTTTGAGCGCCTATGTGGTGGCTGCGGTGGCCAGCGCCTTGGCCCCCAGCATGATGTGGCTGATAGTGTTTCGCTCAGTACAAGGGGCAGCGATGGGCGCGGCGGTGATGTGCGCCCGCGCCATCGTGCGCGACGCGTACACCCCGGCTGAAGGCGCACGCACCATGTCCAAGGGCTTGAGCGGGCTGGGTATCATCGCCTGCTTGTGCGCCCCTTTGGGTGGCCTGCTGTCAGACCTGTACAACTGGCGCGTCGCGTTGCTGGCGGTGGCAGTGTTTGGCGCAGTTTGCTTCGGGTTGGTGGCGCTTCGTTTCACGGAAACGCTGAAGCACAAAAACCCGCACGCCTTGCAAGCTACAGGCCTGCTGCGCATGTGGGGCACCATCATCCGCAACCCGACGTTCATCGCCTACTGCGCCCTGTCCATTGGCTGTTACGGCGGGCTCTTCACGTTTTTGGCGGCGTCCTCATTTGTGTTCATCCAGGCGCTGGGCTTGAGCAAGACCCAATACGGAATCGTGATGTTTTCAGTCTCGTTCGTGTACCTGGTCGGCACTTTTTTATGCCGCCGACTGCTGGTGCGCTACGGCGTGCGCCGCTCAGTCGCCATTGCCGGCGTGCTGACGCTGACAGGCGGCACCACGATGGGCCTGCTGGCGCTTTTGGGTGTGCACACCGTGTGGGCGGTCGTGGTACCAATGTGGCTCTTCATGCTGGGCCACGGCGTGCACCAGGCGTGCAGCCAAAGTGGCGCGGTAGGGCCGTTCCCCCACGCGGCTGGCGCGGCCTCGGCGTTGAATGGTTTCTTGATGATGGTTGCCGCATTTGCGATGGGCGCGTGGCTGGGCCGGTACATGGATGGCACCGTCCAACCCATGGCCTACGCCATCTGGTTTTGGAGCGCGTCGATTGCGTTGGTCGCATGGACGCTGGTGCAAAAGCATGGCGAGCCTTCCAAGCTTTGACCTTAGCGCTTCCGTGATGAACTACATCGCCCTGACTGGCCCCACCGCCAGCGGCAAGACCGCTGCCGCCTTCGCCATCGCCGCGCGGTGGGACGTCGAAATCATCAGCGTCGATTCAGCCCTGGTCTACACCGGCATGGACATCGGCACCGCCAAACCCACACCGCAAGAGCTGGCCCAGGTGCCGCACCACCTGATCAACATCCGCGACCCGCTGCAAAGCTACAGTGCAGCAGACTTCGCGCGCGATGCGGCGTGGTTGATCAACGACATCAACGCACGCGGCAAGCTGGCGCTGTTGGTGGGCGGCACCATGCTCTACCTCAAGGCGCTGTGGGATGGGCTGGATGACTTGCCGCAGGCGAACCGCGAGATACGAGCCGCTATTGACGCGGAATCTTTAGCACGCGGCTGGCCCGCACTGCATGCGGATCTGGCAAAAGTTGACGCGATCACTGCACAGCGCCTGGCTCCCAATGATTCACAGCGCATCTCACGCGCGCTGGAGGTGTACCGCATCTCGGGCCAACCGCTGTCGAGCTTTTTCACTTCGAGGCCGCGAGGTTTCCCACCGCCCAGCGTCCTGCTGTCGCTGGAGCCCACCGACCGCGTCTGGCTGCACGCGCGCATCGCGCAGCGCTTTGATGCGATGCTGGCGGCGGGCTTGATCGATGAAGTCAAAGCCCTGCGCGCACGCGGCAACTTGCACCCAGACTTGCCATCGATGCGCTGCGTCGGTTATCGCCAAACCTGGGCCGCGCTGGAGGGGGACTTGCCCATGACCGACCTGCGCGAGCACGGCATCATCGCCACGCGCCAATTGGCCAAGCGGCAGATGACGTGGCTGCGCTCCTTCACCTCGCGCACGGTGGTGGCGTGCGACCAGGCTGATGCGGTTGAGCAAGTCGTTGCCCATGTCGATAGAGCAATCACTTCAAAAATATGACGCTCATCATCAACAATTTGAGCAAGCGCTACAACGACGCAGCGGTGTTTGCTAACGTCAACCTCAACGTGGCCAAGGGTGAGTTCGTCGCCATCGTCGGCGAGTCGGGCGTGGGCAAATCGACCCTGCTCAACTGCATGGCCGGGTTGGACACATGGGACACGGGCAGCGTCACTCTGGACGGCACTGACCTCGGCACGTTAACGGATGACCAGCGCGCCTTGCTGCGCCGCGACAAGGTGGGTTTTGTGTTCCAGGCCTTTCACGTGCTGGCGCATCTGGATGTGGCGCAAAACGTGGCGCTGCCGTTGATGCTGCAAGGCCGTCACGCGGACACGGGCGCGCGGGTGGAAGCCATGCTCAACGCCGTGGGACTGGAGGGCTTCGGTGCGCGCCTGCCGCAAACCTTAAGCGGCGGTCAGTTGCAGCGCGTCTCCATCGCCCGCGCTCTGGTACACCGCCCCGCCCTATTGCTGGCCGACGAGCCGACTGGCAACCTCGACCCCACCACAGCCGCCAAGGTGATGGACGCCCTCATCAACCAAACCAGAGCGCATGGCGCATCGCTGATCCTGGTGACGCACTCAGAAGCCGCCGCAGCGCGCGCCGACCGGGTGCTGAAGCTGCGGGTGGACGGCCTCTTCATCTGAAAACGTCGCTACGCGGGCAGTCATCGGCTGTCTCGGTAGGCGACGTGCAGCTCCCGTACGCCTGCATCAATCAAGTGCGCCTGAATGGCAGAGTACCCAAGGCGAAAGTGCGACCGAGTCGCCGCCGATGATTTTTTGAAGAAGATGTCACCGGGCTCAATCAGCACGCCGCGGGCGGCACAGCGTTGCGCCAATGTCTGACTGTCCAGACCGTCCGCGCCTTTGATCCATGCGCCCGAGCCGCCCTGTGATGGCATGACATGAAACTCCGGTAGATAGTTTTCAAAAGCACGGTTCAGCACCTCGCGCCGCTCACGGTAAGTGACGTTTAACTTGCGGATAAATGCATCGTGATGCCCTTGCGCAATAAACAGACTGGCGGTGTGCGCATTGTTGGCGGGTACATGCCGCATGATGAGCCGTCGCAAGGCTCGCAGCTCGCGTATCAGCTCGGCGGGTGCGACGAGATAGCCGATGCGCAAGCCATGCGCCATTGTTTTGGACAAACTGCCGAGGTAGATCACTCGTCCATCGGTGTCCAGGCTTTTCAATGCGGGCAGCGGCCTGCCAGAAAAGTTCAGCTCACTTTCGTGGTCATCCTCAAACAGGACTACATCGCGCTTTTTAGCCAACGCCAGAATCTCTTGCCTGCGTGCCAAAGACATGGTGACCGTCGTCGGGCACTGGTGGCTAGGCGTGACGTAAACATAAGCGCACTGACCCATGGCACGCGATGCGATCAGCCCGTCCGAGTCAATCGGCAATGCTTTAACATGGTCACTGCGTAGCAAAAAGTTGTTGCGCGCGTCCGGGTAGCCGGGGTCTTCAATGCCCACCACCGTCTTGCGGTCCAGCAGCACATTGGCCAGCAAGTAACAAGCCATTTGCGCACCTGCAGTGACCAAAATCTCATCACGCCTGGCCATGATGCCGCGTGCTGGCAGCAGCCGATGCTGAATTTGGTCGAGCAAGGCTTCTGAGTCGCGGTTGATATGGTCTTGTGCCCACTTTTTAACGGCGGGTACAAACAGCGCCTGATGTGCGCAAGCCCGCCAGTCTTTCAGCGGCACCAAGCTGGCATCAAACTGGCCATAAATAAAAGGATAGGGGTAGTCTTGCCAGTTGGCGGGCTTGATGATGTTGCGTTGACTTTCCAGATGCGATACAAAGCGCTTGTCCCACTGCATGCCCGCTTGCGCGGCCGCTTGTGGAGATGACTGGACGGCTTGCCCCAGCAAGATATCGCCATTGACCACGAGACCACTGCGCGAGACAGCGATCAAAAAGCCTTTGTCCACCAGCACTTGCAGCGCCAGCGACACCGTGTTTCGCGACAACCCTAAAACGCTTGCCAACGCGCGGCTGGTCGGGACTTTGGCACCCGCAGGCACCAAGCCCATCAGGATGGAATGCACCATCATCTCTTTGACTCGGCCTTGCAGTGTGGCACTGCTGCCAGAGAACTGCGGGAAAAGCTTAGCCCATATCCCTGTGATCTCCTGCTTTTGCCTCATGTTGTGATCCTGTCAACATATTAGTTCCGCGCACCTTCTTGGCGCTCTGCACCAACCAGGGGTCTTCCCAAAAAATTCTCGGCGATTAAACAGTGCGTTTTCTACGGCACGATGAAAAGCCCTAGGGGTTTTCATTTTGGCACTAAAACAAAATCAATCTGGCACTATTTTTGAAAATTAGATTTGCCTATTATTCGGTCAGGTCACATGCGAGTTTGCAAGTGAGCCCATTTCAAACCCCACAACGTCTGCAACTTCTTTTACTGGATGCACACCATGAAACACCTGCTTAAAACACTCCTCGTCGGCACGGCCTTCACGCTTACTTTGGTTTCACAAGCCGTGGCTCAAACCAAGGTCGTGATTGGCCACTTTGGCGACCCGGCACCCTACAAAGCCATCGTTGCCGACGGAACGCTTGAAAAAGCCACGGGCTGGACTATTGAGTGGCGCCAATTCGCGTCAGGCGCAGAGGTCAACGCGGCCATGGCCTCCGGCGGCATTGTGATCTCCGAGATTGGCTCTTCGCCCCTGTCAGCAGGCCTGAGCTCTGGCCTGGACTATCAGATGATTTCCGTGGGTAAGGTCATTGACAGTTCCGAGGCGTTGGTGACCCGAAATGGTTCAGGCATTGACAAGCCCGCCGATCTGAAAGGCAAGCGCATTGCGGTGCCGATCGGCTCCACAGCGCACTTCTCGCTGATGGGCGCATTGAAGATGTACAGCTTGACAGAGAAAGATGTGACGGTCGTCGGTATGTCGCCCGCTGAAATCGCGGCCGCCTGGGCTCAAAACGCGATCGACGCGGCTTTCGTCTGGTATCCGGTCCAGGCCAAGATACGTGAAAACGGCAATGTCATGACGACAGCAGGTACCGTTGCCAAAACTGGCTTTCCC
>JANNFW010000666.1:0-11592 GCA_031380235.1 Rhodoferax sp.
TCGCCAAACACTTTGGGTTCGATGATCAGCACCTCTGGAATTGACGTGGCGGTGACTTTCATGGCTCGACAACAGCTTGCGACAGGCTGCGGTCGCCGTGTCTTCTTTGTGTCAGCTCTTCGCTACGCTTGCCCTCGATCAGCAAGCGCTTCAAGTACTGGCCGTAGCCGGTCTTGCTCAGCGGCTTTGCCAACGTCTCCATCTGTTCATCGGTGATAAATCCATGACGCCAAGCGATTTCTTCAACGCAGGCGATTTTCAGGCCTTGGCGGCGCTCCAGCGTGGCGATGAACTGGCTGGCCTCCAACAGGCTGTCGTGGGTGCCCGTGTCCAGCCACGCGTAGCCGCGCTGCATGATCTGAACATTGAGCTTTTTCAAGTCGAGGTAGGCCTGATTGACCGCCGTGATCTCCAGCTCTCCACGCGCGCTGGGCTTGATCGACTTGGCAATGTCCACGACTTGGTTGTCATAGAAATACAGGCCCGTCACGGCAAAATTGCTTTTGGGTTTGACAGGTTTTTCTTCAATGCTACTGGCCCGCCCAGATGCATCGAACGCCACAACGCCATAGCGCTCGGGGTCATGCACATGGTACGCAAACACAGTGGCACCATGCGTTTTGGCATCGGCCCCCGCGAGCAATGGTGCAAAGTCATGGCCGTAGAAAATGTTGTCGCCCAAAACGAGGGCGCTTGGGCCGTTGCCGACAAATTTGTCACCAATGATGAAGGCTTGGGCCAGACCATCTGGACTGGGCTGCACTGCGTAGTTCAGGTTGATGCCCCATTGGCTACCATCGCCCAACAGTTGCTGAAAACGTGGCGTGTCCTGCGGCGTGCTGATGATCAAGATGTCCCGCATACCCGCGAGCATCAGCGTGCTCAAGGGGTAGTAAATCATCGGCTTGTCGTACACCGGCAGCAATTGCTTGCTCATGGCCAGTGTGGCGGGGTGCAGACGCGTGCCCGAACCGCCAGCCAGAATGATGCCTTTGCGTTGAGTCGATGTGGGTTGGGCCATTGTGCGCAGTTTAGGATTGTTTTTCGATGTATTCCGTCAGCATGCGCTCGACTCCGTGTTGCCAGTTCGGCAGACGAACGCCGAATGTCGCGCGAAGTTTGGCAGTGTCCAACCTGGAGTTTAAGGGACGCTGTGCAGCGGTAGGGAAGGCCGTGGTAGGGACAGGTTCGATGCTGTTCGCCATTACTTTTGCTGCAACAGGGGACTTTCTTGCAAAGGCGACAACATGGCTCGCGTAATCAAACCAGGAGACCTCGCCCTGCGCCGCCAGATGATAGATGCCTGACGGTACTGCGCTGCCGAGCTGCGCGCGTGCCTGCCTGATTGCATGGGCGGTGATGTCTGCCAGCAGCTCCGCACCCGTGGGCGCGCCGAACTGATCATGGATGACCTTCAGCACCTCGCGCTCCTGTGCGAGCTTGAGCATTGTTTTGGCAAAGTTGCCGCCGCGTGCACCGTAGACCCAGCTGGTTCTGAAGATCAGGTGCTTGCAACCACTGGCTAGGATGAGTTGCTCGGCCTCCAGCTTGGTGCGTCCGTAGACGTTGAGCGGCGAAGGCGTGTCGGTCTCAAGCCACGGCATTGAACCGCTGCCATCAAACACGTAGTCGGTGGAGTAGTGTACAAGCCACGCGCCGAGTGACTCGGCTTCCTTGGCCAACGCGCCTGGGGCCAATGCGTTGAGGGTGCGCACCAGATCAGGCTCACTTTCGGCTTTGTCCACAGCTGTATGCGCGCCAGCGTTGACGATCACGTCTGGCCTGAGAGTGCGAACCGTTTCGGCCAGGCCCGAAATGTTTGTGAAGTCGCCGCAATGCTCAACGCTGTCGAAATCCAGCGCGACCAGCTCACCGAGAGGTGCCAGACTGCGTTGCAGTTCCCAGCCGACTTGGCCGCCTTTTCCAAACAGGAGGATTTTCATGGATACAGCGGGTTGTCTTCGCGCTTAATCGTCGCACTTAAGCGGCGCGCTTGCTGTAGTTGGTCTGCACCCAGTCGCGGTAGCCGCCCGACTGCACTTGCGCCACCCAATCCTGGTGGGTCAAATACCATTGCACCGTTTTGCGAATGCCACTGTCGAAGGTTTCGGCAGGCTTCCAAGATAGCTCCTGCTCAATTTTGCGGGCATCGATGGCATAACGACGGTCGTGCCCCGGGCGGTCTGTGACGTAGGTGATTTGGGAGGCATACGGCTTGCCATCGGCTCGGGGGCGCATTTCATCCAACAGAGCGCAAATGGTGTTGACGATGTCGATGTTGGGTTTCTCGTTCCAGCCGCCCACGTTGTAGACCTCGCCCGTACGTCCGCCTGCCAGCACCGTGCGAATCGCGCTGCAATGGTCTTTGACGTAAAGCCAGTCCCGCACCTGCATGCCGTCGCCATACACCGGCAAGGCTTTGCCCGCCAGCGCGTTGACGATCATGAGCGGAATCAGCTTCTCGGGAAAGTGATACGGGCCGTAGTTATTGCTGCAATTCGTGGTGAGCACGGGCAGGCCGTAGGTATGGTGATAAGCCCGTACCAGATGATCGCTGGCGGCTTTGCTGGCGGAATACGGGCTGTTGGGCTCGTAGCGGTGAGTTTCGGTGAAAGCCGGGTCGGTTCTTGCCAACGAGCCATAGACCTCATCGGTGGAGACATGAAGGAAGCGAAAAGCCGATTTTGGCTCGCCCAACAGTCCACCCCAATACGCGCGCACCGCCTCCAACAATCTGAAGGTGCCCATGATATTGGTCTGGATGAAGTCTTCCGGGCCGTGGATGGAGCGATCAACGTGCGACTCGGCCGCAAAGTTGATGATGGCGCGGGGCTTGTACTCGTTCAGCAATCGTTTGACCAGCTCAGCATCGCCAATGTCACCGCGCACAAAGACGTGCCGCGAATCACCGTCCAGCGAAGTGAGATTCTGCAGGTTACCCGCGTAGGTCAGCTTGTCCAGATTGAGCACTGGCTCATTACCGAATGCAAGCCAGTCCAATACAAAATTTGAGCCGATAAAGCCGGCACCACCCGTCACGAGAATCATCCTTGCCCCTGAAGTTACCTCTGGTTTTGACCCAGCGTATTGTCCACGAGTTTACCCATACAAATATTTGGGCAGCCACAGGGTGAGCCCAGGCCAGATGTACATGAACACCATGCACAAAATCACGATCAGCATGTAAGGCATCATGCCCGCAAATATCTGGTTGATGGTGACGTGCGGCGGGGACACTCCCTTAAGGTAAAACGCCGACATGGCCACCGGCGGGGAGAGGAAGGCAGCCTGTAAATTCACGAAAACCAGGACGCCCCACAGAATCGGGTCAATCTGGAAGTGGGCCAACAGCGGCAGGAAGATGGGCACGAAGATGACGATGATCTCTGTCCACTCCAGCGGCCAGCCCAGAACGAAGATGATGGCTTGCGAGAGCAGCATGAATTGCAAGGGCGACAAGTTCATCGACAGCACCCATTCCTCCACCACACGCTGCCCGCCCAAAAGCGCAAACACCGCTGAGAACAGCGCAGAGCCAACGAACAGCCAGCAGACCATGGAAGTCGTTTTGGCCGTCAAGAATACCGCCTGCTTGATCTTCTCAAAATCAAGCGTGCCCGCGTGCCACGCCATCAGGAACGCACCTGCTGCGCCCACGGCCGCAGACTCTGTCGCCGTGGTAATTCCGAACAAGATCACGCCCAAAACGATGAATGTCAACAAGGCCAGCGGCATGACGGAGATCACCAGCATTCGCAGAATCTCAAACTGCTCGGCATCAAACCTTCGGTAATACCAAACCAGCAACAAAAGCGTCGCACCGCAAGCTACCCAGAACCCGGTGTAAAACGCTTCAGGCACGGGTGCAGTTTGCGCAGCCTTGACGGACGGGTCGCCCATCTCCTGCAAAGCGGGCTCCCCTGCGGGTGATGCGGCGGGCTGTTTTTCATCGGCTGACCCCGGCGGTGCCTGCAATCCGCCGCCATCAGCGGGTGGCTCCTTCAAGCCGCCCTCGGCTGGTGGTTCTTGTAAGCCTCCGACCGGTGCCTCAGTTTTTGATAGCACAGACGACGCGACGACTTCCGCCACTTGCGGCGCGTTGTTGTCCTCTTGAGAGTGAATGACGACGTACCACCAGGCTGCGCCGAGCGTGACCACCGCCAGCAGCACGGGCACCAGCGCCATCAGCAAGCTGCGAAACAGGAAGCCCCGCGTGACATCGGCCTTGCTGGGCGACAACACTGCCCGCGCTAACGCCGGCAGCGTGCGAGGCGAGTAGGCGCTTGACACCTGCGCAAGCCAGGGTGGAATAGCCGCTTTCATTTGCTCAGGCGGCAACTTAGGAGCAATTTTGGGATTGATCAGCACCCAGCCAATGATGTAAACGAGATAAAGAAACGCGAGGAAAAAACCGGGGAACATCGCTGCCGCATAGAGCTTGACGACCGACTGCCCCGCTACGGCGGCGTACACAATGATCATGACGGAGGGAGGGATCAAAATCCCCAGCGTGCCACCAGCGGTGATCACCCCCGCTGCAAGGCGCGTGTCATACCCTGCGTTGAGCATGGGCCGCATGGCAATCACGCCCATCAGCACCACCACCGCGCCGACCAGCCCGCTGGCGATGCCCCAAAACGTGCAGATAATCAGCGTGGTGACGGCCAGCGACCCTGGCACGCTGCGAAACGCCAACTGCACGCTGTGAAACATTTTGTCCACCAGCGCGCCGCGTTCCATCACGTAGCCCATCAAGACAAAGAGTGGGATGGACAGCAGCGTCTCATTCGTCATCGCCCCAAAGGCACGCTGCACCATCAGGTCAAACACCCGATTGTCAAGAAAGCCCGCCGCCGGGTTGTAAAACGCGATGTAGCCAAACACCATGCCCAAGCCCATCAGCGTGAAGGCGGTGGGGAAGCCCATCATGATGACGACCACGATCAGGCCCAGCATCGTCATGCCCAATGCAGCATTGCTCATGGTCAGCCTTTCACCGTTTTGGATTGCTCAATCGCCATCGCCTTGGCCTCTTCGTCCACAAATTCACTGCCCGCCAACTGCTGGGCAACGACATCGGACTCCTGCGCATCCTTCAGCCGGGGGGTCCACACGCCGGTCTTAATGCAAACCAAGCAGCGAATGATTTCGGCAACGCCCTGCATCAACACAACAGCACCCGCCAGCGGAATGACGAATTTGAAGGGGTACAGCGGAATGGGTGTGGCGTTGAAGGTTTGCTCACGCATCGCCAGTGACTCGTTGAAGTAAGTCCAGCCCGCCCAAGTCAGCGCGGCGATTCCTGGAATGAAAAATACGACGTACAACACGAGATCCACACTGGCTTGGGTACGCGGCTTCATATTGCCGTAGAAAAAATCGCCCCGCACGTGACCATCATGCGCCAGCGTGTAGGCGCCGCCCAACATGAACAGCGTGCCGTAAAGCATGTTGTTGACGTCGAAAATCCACGCCGTGGGTGCGTTGAGTGCGTAACGTTTGAACACCTCGGCACACACCACCAGCATCAGCACCACGATCAGCCAGGCAGCAGCCTTGCCGACCCAAGTGCTGATGTGGTCAGCCGTGTGCAGAATTTTTTGAACTGTCATTTTGTACTGTCATAAAGGCTCCCACGCCAGCAGGGCAGCCAGCGCGTACTTAAAAAAAAGCCATCCAGCAAGTGAGGATGGCTGGGTCGACAAGCTTAGTCGATCAACCCTTCTTTTTGCCAAAGGAATGGTTGTAAGCCATTTTGAAATCAACCATATAGTCGTTTTGCCAAGGAATCGCGCGCTGGGCATAGGCGCGCTGTGAGTCAATCACTTTTTGGAACAGCGGATTCTCTTTTCCCTTGGCTTCAATGATCTTGTCCCACACTTCAAGCTGCGTTTTGAGGACGGCATCTGGCGTTTTGTAAAACTTGATGCCCTGTTTCTTCATTTCGTCATAGTCTTTGGAATTGCGGTCAATCGCTTTCCAGCTCATCTCAGCGCTGGCGGCTTGCACGGCGTAGTCGATGATGGATTTCAATTCTTGCGGCAGGCCGTTGTATTTCGTCTTGTTGAACAGAATTTCGAATTGCTCACCGCTCTGGTGAAAACTTTGCAGCATGCAGTTCTTGACCACATCAGGGAAGCCCAACAGACGGTCACTCGTCGCATTGTTGAACTCGGCTGCGTCGATCAGGCCGCGATCCAGCGCGGGCACAATCTCGCCGCCCGGCAGAGGGTTGACCGAGGTGCCCATCGCAGTAAAGATGTCCACCGACAAGCCCACGGTGCGGAACTTCAAGCCCTTCAAGTCGGCCACTTTGGCGATGGGCTTTTTGAACCAGCCCAGAGGCTGCGTGGGCATGGGGCCATACAAGTAAGACACCACGTCCATGTTCAGTGTTTTGTAGATCTCATCGAGCAGCGCCTTGCCGCCGCCAAAGTTATGCCATGCCAGCACCATGTTGGGATCCATGCCAAACGCCGGGCCCGAGCCCCACAGCGCGAGCGCGTTGTTTTTACCGTAGTGGTAGGCCACTACGCCGTGGCCACCATCCAACGTGCCCTTGTTAACCGCTTCGAGCAACTGGAATGCAGGCACCACCGAGCCGGATGGCAACACTTCGATCTTCAGCTTGCCGCCAGCCATATCGTTGACTTTTTTGGCAAAGTCATTAGCGTATTCATGAAAGATGTCTTTGGCGGGCCAAGTGCTTTGAAAGCGAAATGAGGTCGTCGTCTGTGCCGTTGCCAGCATGGGCGCAGAAAGTGCGCCCGCAGCAACGGCTGCGCCTTTGATCAGGTTGCGCCGTTGGGTAGGTTTACCAATTGTCATGCGTGTCTCCAAGGGTTGTTTAGAAATCAACAAAGTAACCTATCAGATTTTGCGCTATTGCAACGAGGGTGAACACCGTGGTTGTACGTAGCCGCGCTGCTTCTCTGCAAAACAGTTTTGACTTTTCGTGATGAATTCGGTTGCCGCTGATCAGCCGAACCAGACGCTGGCGCCTGCGCAGGCCAGGGCCAGCACCAACAAAACACCTGCGACGCGAATCTGACCCAATGCATGACCCAGGCGCTTGGCGACGGCGCCTGACGGCCCGCCCTGAAACTGCAACTCAAAACCGATCAGCGACAGCTCCCAGACTGAGCGCAGAGAACCCAGGGAGCTGGCCACCAGCAGCGCCGCAGCAACCATTGAGGGCCACTTGTTGGCATGCAGGTGTGTGGTAGCCAACACTCCCATCATGGCCACCAACGCGGCCGATGCCAGCACGCTGGCAGCCATCAGCGCATTGCGCAAAGTCTGGATCGCCAGGATGTCACCGCCACTGCGTTTGCCGACGCTCTCCAGCCAGTCTGCGAAGTTTTCTTTCATGACGATTTGCCTGGCAACGCAGCCGTGGCCAGGGGGAAGCGCTTGGCCGCCCACATGCCAGTGATCATTGCCAATACGAAGAACACCACATCCAGGCCACCCGTCAGAACCGATGCCAGCGCCGGTCCCGGGCAGTAACCCGCCAAGCCCCAACCGATGCCAAACAGCGCGCCACCGACCAATAGGTTGCGGTCAACACCAGTGCGCGTGGGCAAGTGAAATTTGTCTTCAAGCAGGGGTTTGACGCGCTGCGGCGTGATCCAGAAGGCGACCAAGGTGACCATCAGGGCACCACCCATCACAAAAGCCAGGCTTGGATCCCAGTACCCCGCTTGCGCGGTGCTGGAGATGCCCTTGCTTAAGGCCCCAATGTCCAGGAAGGCCAGCACCTTGGCCGGCTGGGTCATACCGCCCAGCACCAGGCCCACAGCAAACAGGCCGCCCGACAGCAGGGCCCAGAGAAGTTGTTTTGATTTCATGGAATAGCTCCTGATAGAAGGGTGGTGTTGGGTCAGGCAAAGAAGGCGTTGGCTGCGGCGACCGTTGCCATACCTAAACCCATGAAGACCAGGGTTGCCGCAAGTGACCGGCCTGAGCGTCGGCCCAAGCCGCAGACACCGTGGCCGCTGGTGCAGCCTGAGCCCGTCACTGTGCCATAGCCCACCAGCAGCCCGGCTGCCAGCAGCAAGAAAATCGGTCGCGGTGCAACCTGCGACTGGCCGGTGGCCCACGCCATCACCGCCCCGGCCACCACCAAGCCCAGTACAAAGGCCCAGCGCCAGCCGCGATCACTGGCGGGCACAGCACGCGGCGCAATCAGCCCGCCTGCAATGCCGCTGATACCCGCCACGCGCCCGAGCGTGAACAGCAGCAGCCAACTGGCCAAGCCGATCAGCACGCCGCCTGCCAAGGACTGTAAAAAAGGATGCATTGTGTTTGCCTTCTTGATAAATTTAAGATCTCACAGTATACTCTACCCAGTATATTTTTTCGGAATCATCATGTCAAAACTAAAGAACGAAACCCAGAAAAAAGCCCTGCGCGCGCGCCTCGCCCGCGTGGAGGGCCAACTTCGCGGCGTGCAGCGGCTGATTGACCTGGATGCCGATTGCGAAGAGGTCGCGCAGCAGTTGTCAGCCGCGCGCAAGGCGCTGGACAAAGCGTTCTTCAACATGGTCGGCTGCGTCATTGAGCAAGGCGACTTCCCCGCGAGCCGGGTGGCTGCGCTGTTGGCCAAATTCGCTTGATAGTCGAACCTGGAAAGGCACCATGAACCCCATTCAACTTTTTGACCCTGCATCTTGCACGTACACCTACGTGTTGTTCGACGAGAGCACGCGCGAGGCGCTGATCATCGACCCGGTGGATGAGCAGCTAGAGCGCGACCTGGGCGTACTTCGCGAACACGGCTTGAAGCTCATTTGGACAGTTGAAACCCACGCGCATGCGGATCACATCACCAGCGCCGGCTCCCTGGCAGAGCACGCCGGTGCCAAAACCGCAGCGCCCGACGGTTGCGGCATCACCACGGCTGCCGTTCAGCTCAAAGACGGGGATACGCTGCGTTTCGGAGGCGAAGAGATTCGCGCGATGCACACGCCGGGCCACACTGCGGGCAGCATGAGCTATTTGTGGCGACCCGCGCAGGGTCACCGTCGCACGGAGGATGCGGGGCATGTCTTCACCGGCGACACGCTGCTGATCAACGGCTGCGGACGTACCGATTTTCAGTCGGGCAGCAGCGCCGACTTGTACCGCAGCATCACCGCCGTTTTGTTCAAACTGCCGGGGCCGACCCACGTGTGGCCAGGGCATGACTACAACGGCAAAACTCGATCAACGATAGATATCGAAAAAACGTCCAACGCGCGAATCGCCAACAAGTCGCTGGGTCAGTTTATGGCCACCATGGACTCGCTGAATCTGCCGAAACCGAAGCGACTGGAGGAAGCTGTGCCCGCCAACCAGAGTTCTGGCATTCGGCACGATGCCATCCCGCACGTGGGTGGCGCCGCCGCGCCAGACCCGCAGCCGCGCGCCGCACAAGGCTACGCGGGCGACATCTCACCGCAACTTGCCTGGCAATGGTCGCAAAGCGGCAAAGCCCTGCTGATCGACATTCGCACTGAGGCCGAGCGTGATTGGGTGGGCTTTGTGCCCGGCGTGCCCTTTGTGCCCTGGAAAAACTGGCCGGGCATGGCCGTCAGCACCAGGTTTGACGATCAGCTCAAAGCCGCCGCGCCACCCGGTGCATGCGTGCTGCTGCTATGCCGCAGCGGCATCCGAAGCATTGCCGCCGCCAAGCGCGCCACCGAGCTGGGCTTTGAGGCTTACAACATTCTGGAAGGCTTTGAGGGCGACCCCGATGCAAACGCCCATCGTGGCTTCAGGGGCGGCTGGCGCTTTCACGGCTTGCCGTGGCGGCAGGGGTGAATTAAGCTACAAATTAACCCGTGAGTTAATTTTCCGCGAATTTGGCGATTTTTTTCCCAGATTCTGATAGTTTTGATGCTCCAGCTCTCGTACTTATTGCATAAACAGCTATATATTAAATAGCAACTAGAGTTTTTCAGGCCTGCGCGTCAACACCTCCTGCGCCACCCGCTCATACGCCTGCGCGAGTTGCAGCACTGCCAAATCCGACTGCGGTTTGCCAATGATCTGCAAACCCATGGGTAGGCCATGCTCGTTGAAACCGGCGGGGATGCTGATGGCGGGCAGGCCTGCAAAGGTGGCGTAAATCGTCACTTCCATCCAGCGGTGGTAGGTGTCCATCTCGGTGCCGTTGATGCGTTGGGGCCAACGCATTGCCACATCAAACGGCCATACCTGCGCGCTGGGCAGGGCGAGGAAGTCGTACTGCTCAAACAGACTCAACATATGCTGGTAAAACGCCGTGCGCTGCACGCTGGCGGCCATCATTTCGGTGCCTGTCAGTTGCGTGGACTGGTCGTGCTCCCACAGCGCCTCGGGTTTGATGTGCTCACGGTTTTTCGGGTTGACCAAGAACGGCGCGATGCGAGCGCCGGTCAACGCACGGCGCCACACCAGCCAGGCTTGCCACACCTTTTCGGGCGGGTAGCCCAGTGCAGCCGGGGTCACGCTGCAACCCAAGTCTTCAAAACGCTTCAGCGCCTGCTCGCAAACGCCTGAAATGCCGCTGTCAAACGCGAGATAACCCGAGAGGTCATTGAGCCAGCCGATCTTGACGTTGTTGCAATCCAAATGGTCAAGCGACACGCTGAAATCAACCGAGTCGGCAAGGGCCAGCGGGCATCGTGGATCAGGTCCGGCCTGCGTCGTCAACAGCCTGGCGAGGTCTTGCACGGTGCGCGCCATCGGCCCTTCGGTGCTGAGCTGGCTGATGTAAGAGTCGGTCACCGGCCACATCGGCACACGGCCTTGGCTCGGTCGCATGCCAAACACGTTGCACCAAGCCGCCGGGTTGCGCAGGCTGCCCATGAAGTCGGAGCCATCCGCTAACGGCAACATGCGGGTGATAAGTGACACCGCCGCGCCGCCGCTGCTGCCGCCTGCGGTTTTGGTGAGGTCGTATGGGTTGCGCGTCACGCCAAAAACGCTGTTGAAGCTGTGCGAGCCCATGCCGAACTCGGGCGTGTTGGTTTTGCCGATGACGATGCAGCCTGCGGCCTTCATGCGCGCGGCCATCAGGCCGTCTTCTTTGGGCATGAAGTTGCGTAAGAGCGGCGAGCCCTGAACCGTCGGTAACCCCGCTGCGTTGGACAAGTCCTTGATCGCCTGCGGTATGCCGTGCATCCAGCCCATCGATTCGCCGCGCGCCAGTTGCGCATCGCGCGCATCGGCCTGCGCCAGCAGATTCGACGCGTCGACCCTGTTGATGATGGCGTTGACGGTCGGGTTGACTTGATCGATGCGCGAAAGATAGGCCTGCATCACCTCGCGGCAAGAAACGGCCTTGGCATGAATCGCCGCTGACAGCGCGCTGGCGGACCAGTCGGTGATCGGGCCAGTTGCAGGGCCGGTCGGCGTTAGGGTCACGGTGGTCGCGTCCTCGTTAATAATGCGGGCTCAAATTGACACTGAACATACCATGACCTTTCTCGCACTGGACATTGGCAACACCCGCTTGAAGTGGGCCACCTACGAGGCCGCCAGCCCCGGTGCCAAGCTATTGGCCCAAGGGGCTGAGTTTCTGGAGAACATCGACAAGCTGGCCGATGGTGCTTGGGCCGAGCTGCC
>JANNFW010000673.1:0-8609 GCA_031380235.1 Rhodoferax sp.
GCGCAAGGTCAGTGGTTTTTTCAGAACGGCCCGCAGCGTGTGTATGTTGAGTTGGAAGCCACGCCGTGGATTTGGCGAATCAGCGTCAATGCGAATAACGAGCTTGTCGTCGCCGCGCATGACGGTCAGCCGACCGAAGTCGAAGCCTGTGTGCAAGACGAGCTGGGCCGCGCTTATTTAGAGACTGACCTGGGCTTTGGTCTGGTTCACACGCAGGATGTTGAACACGTCGCGAATGCGCTGGAGGCGGGCCGTTGGCCGCTGCGGGAGATTAATTCAAGCGCGCTGGCCGGGCAGTTTGGCTACGTTGTCAGTCCAGCACAAAATCAGATTGCTACTAAATAAATAGCTAATTATGCAATTCATTCGAGGGCTAGAGCATTAAAATGCTCATAACTATCGAAGAATTGCTCTCAAATCGCTTAAAATGAGCTATTTTTACTACAATTGTAGTAAATTTGCTTCAATCAGCACCAACGCAGCTATTTTGAAGCTGCTGCGGCAGGCGCTGGCGCAGCCGCTGAATCCACAGGCACCGCAGCCGCTTTGGGCGCATCAAACTTGCCGCCGCCGGCATTGGCCATGTGAACCACCGCACGGGCGATCTCCAGGTCTTCAAAATCACCACCGCCCTGCGCAGCCATGGCACCTTTGCCTTTGAGCGCTGAAGTCAACAGCGCCTCGTACCCGGTTTTGATGCGCGGCGCCCACAGGCCGACATCACCAAACTTTGGCGCACCTGCCACGCCTGCTGCATGACATACAGCGCATTGAGCGTTGTAAACCACCTCGCCACCCTTGAGTTCACGGTTGGCATCCCGGATCTCCACCGAGCCCACTTTTTGCAGCCGCTGGGCAATGGTTTTTTCCATGTTCACCGTGCCCGCAGCGGGCTTGGCACCCGACACCACGTAGTACACCAAGCCAATGATCGCGAAGATCGGCACCACGAACGAGAAGAATACTGCTATCAGCAATTGCTTGGGGTTTTTGATCGGGCCGGTGTGATCTTCCTCCTGAATGGATGCGTTGCTCGGTGCGTTGCTGTTAGCGCTCATGGTGTCCTCAAAAAGTCGGTCTTAAGCTTGAAATCAACCGCGTATTATAGCCGCCGCCCCTGTGAAAACCCCTACAATTAGGGCTTCTCCAGCGATGCGGCTGTAGCTCAGTGGATAGAGTATTGGCCTCCGAAGCCAAGGGTCGTGGGTTCGATCCCCGCCAGCCGCACCAGACGAGCCTTTGCTGTAATCTGAGGGTATCGCGTTGTTGCTTGGCTTTCCCTGGCTAATCAGGACGCGACACTGAGCATCGCCGCATTAGACTCGATTGGGCTGCAAGCACCAGATATTAGATCCTGTTGTGAAAAACCGTTCCCTCCTAGTTTCGTGGCTTGCTGCCTTGCTTGCGGTGGTCGCTGGGGTGGTTGCCTGTGGCGGAGGCGAATCTGAAACGTCATTGCCAGCTTCCGTTGGAGCCGCCAGTGCGCGAGACACGCAGTCTTCCACCGATATTGGCAGTCCGGCAGCACGTCGCAAGGATGGTGCCCCCGGACCTCGGTTTCCCAAATCGGTCGAGGGCCTTGAAGCGCCGCGGACACTTGGGGCGCAACCCCTTAAATCAGCAAAGACATCAGTTGATGGAGGTTACGTCGTTGACCCTGAAAACAGGGAAGCGGTGCGGCTTTTTTACCAGTCTGTTTACGCATCCTCTGAAGGCGTTGCCAGCCAATGGACGGGAAACATCGCGACCTGCAACGCGGGCGATACGTCCAGTGACTACAAGGCGGCAACCTTGCGGCGAATCAATTGGTTCAGGGCCATGGCCGGGGTGCCCGCAGCAATCCAGTTCGACGCGACGTTCAACGCGAAAGCGCAGCAGGCAGCCATGCTGATGAGCGCCAACAACCAGTTAAGTCACTTTCCACCGTCCACTTGGCGTTGCTACAACACGGTCGCCGCTGAGGCGGCGGGGAAATCAAATCTGGGTATGAGCCGATCTGGACCTGATGAGGTCGCCAGCGGGTACATGCGCGAGCCTGGTGCGAGCAATGCGCCAGTGGGCCACCGGCGCTGGGTGCTCTATCCGCAAACGCGCTTGATGGGCACGGGCGATGTTGGCATCGCAAATACGTCGGACGCGCCCGTTGCAAACGCTTTGTGGGTGCAGGACGGGAATATTTTCAGCGCACGCCCCGCTGTACGGGACGATTTTGTCGCCTGGCCGCCAAAGGGCTATACGCCGTACGCGACGGTCTTCGCACGCTGGTCTTTTTCTTATCCCAAAGCCGATTTTTCGAAAACTACAGTCACGATGACAGAGAATGGAGTTCCAATTGCGACGCGCAAAGAGGCTGTAGTGGACGGGTTCGGAGAAAACACCCTCGTGTGGCTGCCCGGAGCCTACATCGACGGAGTGCCGTGGGCAAAACCAGCCTCAGATACGGTGTATGAGGTGCATTTGAGCAACGTGGTGATTGATGGCAAGGCCCGCAGCTTCACTTACCGCACGACTGTCTTCGATCCTGAGCATGATCTCGCTACTTCGATTCCACAGACGATTGCTGGCAATGGTGGCGCTGTTTTGGGTCAATCCAGTGCGTACACATTCAACTTGGTTGCGGGAGCGACTGACTATCAGTGGCGAACTATAACGACGGTGCCTTATGTGCTGAACGACGGTGCAGAGTCGGGCGCAGCGAATTTCTCAAATGCCACAAGCGCCGGTTATTCGGTTATGGCGGCTGACGTGTCTGCGAGCGGCGCAAGCTCGTATCATTTGGCACACACCCAGCCAGTCGATCAGACGCTTCAGTTCAAAGCGGCGCTTGTGGGCACTCCAAATGCGATTCTGACGTTTAAAAGCCGACTTGGCCTGTCGTCGCCAACGCAAATAGCGCGTGTTGAGGCATCTCTTGACGACGGCAAGAATTGGGTTTCCCTCTATCAGCAGGCTGGTCAGCAAAGTGGCTCAGCCTCGACGTTTGGCGAGTCCAACTTCATCAGCAAGCAAGTATCGCTCGCACAGTTTGTCGACAAAGCTTTTTTACTTCGCTTTCGATATGAAAAACCATCGGGCTCGTATTACCCGCAAGCCAGCTCTGGAATAGGTTGGTACCTGGACGACATTCACCTCGGTGGCGTTGACTCGATTGCTTCGTCGGGCGCTGCGGCAACGGTCAACAGCAGTGGTTTTGACTTTCTTCCTGCAATCGCAGGTTCAGTGTCATTGCAGGTGCAGGCGGGCATGTATGGCTACTATGCTGAGTGGAGCAGCTTGAAACGGATCAACGTGTCTGGCCCAGGCGTTTCCGCTGGACAATTATTTACCAGTGGCCCCGGCAACGAGACTTTCGCAGGTGGCTCTGCCGTCGATACAGTGCAGTACGTCGGCAACGCGGTCAACTACCAGGTCAGCAGGAGCGCCAGTGGATTCATCGTCCGGGACCTAACCGGCAATGGCGGTTCCGATACTGTCATCAATATCGAACGCTTGAAATTCTCTGATCGCGGCATTGCTTTGGACGTTGGAGCCAGTCAACCAGCAGGACAGACCCAGCTATTGCTGGGCGCGGTGCTGGGCAAAAACCTGCTCGCCACCAAGCAACCCCTGATCGGAACGGTGATTGATTTGTTCGATACCGGCCAGTACACGATGCAGGTTCTGTCTGGTGCCATCATGCGGCTGCCGATTTGGGGCTTATTGGCCAACGGCGGCAATGAAACAGCAAGCAATACCCAAATAGCCAACTACCTTCTGACGACGGTCAATGGCGTTGCGCCTGATTCGGCAACACTGGCTGCTGGCGTGAACTCACTCAACAACGAAACCGGGGCTGCTCAGGGTAACTTCCTGCGGAACTTGGCTGAATCGGCAGCCAACCAGGCGCAGGTTGGGTTGGCGGGGCTTGGCATGACCGGGCTGGTCTACGGTTTTTAGGCCAGCCATTGCCGCCTGCCTAACTTCTATCAATCCGGCGCAGCGTTTCTTTTAAGCAGCAGCGCTGCGTCGTACAGCGCATTGCGATGCTCCCCGGTAATCTCAGCCGCCAGCTTCACCGCAGTTTTCAGGGGCAGCTCGGCCAGCAGCAGCTTCAGCACCCGCGCGTCCTGCCCCGTTTCCTGCGCTACTTTGGCTGGGTGGACGACCAGCACGAACTCGCCACGCAGGCGGTTGGGCTGCTCGGCCAGCCACGCGGTCAAATCGCTCGCGGCAACGGTGGCGATCTCTTCAAACTGCTTGGTCAACTCGCGAGCGACCGTCACTGGGCGCTCACCCAGCAGGGTCAGCGCTGTGGCCAACGCCTCAATGCGATGCGGGGCTTCCATTAGCACGACGCTGCGCGGCTCGGCAGCAATTGCTTGAACGGCGTGCGTGCGCTCTTGTGACTTTGACGGCAAAAATCCGGCGAACACGAAACCCGTGGCCAGTTCACCGTCGCCACTGGCGTGACTCACGACACCCGCCGCGCTCATCGCCGTCGTTACGCTGCTCGCGCCGGGCAGCGGCATCACGCGGATCGCCTGCGCGCGCACGGCCGCGACGAGTCGCGCGCCGGGGTCGCTGATGGCGGGAGTGCCTGCGTCGCTCACGTACGCCACGCGCTGGCCTTGGCGCAGACGATCCAGGACGGCACCTGAGGCTTCGGCCTCGTTGTGCTGATGCACGGCCAGCAGTTGGGCGGATGTTTTGTCGATGCCGTAGGCTTTCAATAGCTGCTGGGTGTGGCGGGTGTCTTCACAGGCGATGCAGTCCACCAGGGCCAGCACATGTAGCGCGCGCAGGCTGATGTCCGCCAGGTTGCCAATCGGTGTGGCCACCACGTAAAGGGTGCATTGCGGATAAGCTTGTGAGGCCGCTGCGGTACGGGCTGCGGCCAGTGCATCGGCGTAGAGAGAGATCAAGAATGTTCCCCAAATTGAAAGCAATGGTAAAGACCACGAAGGCTGTTGGCGATGCGGCTGAAGACGCTGCCTTGCTGCACCTGCAGCGTGCGGGCTTGCGCTTGCTCCAACGCAATTATCGAACGCCAGGACGCGGCGGTGGCGAGATTGATCTGATCATGCAAGATGCGGATGGTACGACCGTGTTTGTCGAAGTGCGGCAACGCGCAAACTCCAGCTACGGTGGCGCTGTAGGCAGCATCAGCACCGCGAAGCAGCGGCGGATTATTTTTGCCGCGCGTTTTTACCTGATGAACCTGCGCACCGTGCCGCCGTGTCGCTTTGATGTGGTGACCATGGAATCCGATGGTATTCAGTGGCTGCGCGCGGCGTTTGATGAATTTTGATGGCAAGTGGCGTTAGACGGAACCATTGACATTGATGTCCGCTCCTACCGTTGAGCTTGCGATAGCAGCGTTATCATCCACCCCATGCTCGAACAACGCATCCAACAACACTTTATTGACAGTGCCGACCTCAAGTATCAGGCCGCCCAGGTCTTGAGCAAACCGATTGCGCAGGCGGTGCAGGCCATGCTCGCTTGCGTCACTAGTGGCGGCAAGGTGCTGGCCTGCGGCAATGGCGGCTCGGCGGCAGACGCACAGCATTTCTCGGCCGAGTTTGTGGGCCGCTATGAGCGCGAACGCCCCGAGCTCGGAGCGATTGCGCTGACGACCGACTCCTCCATCATCACGGCGATTGCCAACGACTACGATTTCTCCTCGATTTTCTCGCGCCAGGTGCGCGCCTTGGGTCAGCCAGGTGACGTGCTGTTGGCCATCACGACCAGCGGCAACTCCGCCAACGTGCTGGCGGCAGTTGAGGCCGCACACGAGCGTGAAATGACCGTGGTAGCGTTGACCGGGCGCGGCGGCGGCAAGATGACCCACGCCCTGCGCGACACCGACGTGCACATCTGCGTGCCACACGAGCGCACTGCGCGCATTCAGGAGGTGCACATCCTCGTGCTGCATTGCCTGTGTGACGGCGTAGACAACCAACTTCTTGGCGAACCCGAAACCACACAATGAGCTACCCAATGATCCCAAAACTGCAAACTATTCGACGTGCTCTTTCGTCTGCAACGCTGCTGACCTGCCTGGGCGCAACGGTCGCCGTCAGCCTTACCGCGTGCGTGCCGCTGATGGTGGGCGGTGCCGTGGTGGGCACCTTGGTCGCCACAGACCGCCGTACCTCAGGCGCTCAATTGGAGGACGAGGGCATTGACCTGCGTTCGGCTAACCGCATTCGTGAAGCTTTGGGTGACAAGGCGCACGTCAACATCAACAGCTACAACCGCCAAGTGCTTCTGACGGGCGAGGTGCCCACGGCACAAGACAAGCAAAACGTGGAACAGATCGTTTCCAAGGTGGACAACGTGCGCTCCATCGTGAATGAAATCGCGGTGCTAGGCAACTCCACGCTGGGGCAGCGTTCGTCTGATTCATTGGTCACCGCCAAGGTGAAGGCCGGTTTGGTCGATGCCAAAGACTTGTATGCCGGCGCCTTCAAAGTGGTGACCGAACGCGGCACCACTTACATGCTGGGCAGGGTGAGCCAGCGTGAAGCGGATCGGGCCGCAGAGGTTGCGCGCTCAGTCAGCGGCGTGCAAAAAGTAGTGCGCATTTTTGAGATCATCAGCGACGAAGAACTCAAGAGACTGCTGCCACAGCCCGCTCCTGCCAGCAACAGAAGCAATCAGCCCGCGGGCTGATTGCGCGCCTACTTCAGTCTCTTGATGAGACTTGAAGTATCCCAGCGTTTGCCGCCCATTTGCTGAACATCCGCATAGAACTGATCGACCAACGCAGTCACTGGCAGCCGCGCGCCATTACGTTTGGCTTCATCGAGCACCAAACCTAAATCTTTGCGCATCCAGTCCACCGCAAAGCCAAAGTCGAACTTGTCGGCCACCATGGTTTTGCCACGGTTGTCCATCTGCCAGCTTTGTGCGGCCCCTTTGCCAATCACGTCCAGCACCTGGTTCATGTCCAGCCCGGCTTTTTGACCAAAGGCGATGGCCTCGCTCAAGCCTTGCACCAAACCCGCAATGCAGATCTGATTCACCATCTTGGCCAATTGGCCCGCACCACTGCTGCCGAGCAAAGTGAAAGCGCGTGAAAACGCCATGCCTGTGGATTGAACTGCTGCAAACGCCGCCGCGTCGCCGCCGCACATCACCGTGAGCATCCCATTCTGCGCACCCGCTTGCCCGCCCGACACAGGCGCATCGACAAAATGCAAACCCATGGCCGTAGCCGAGGCAGAAAGCTCGCGCGCGATGCTGGCCGAGGCGGTGGTGTGATCGACCAACACTGCCCCAGCCTTCATCCCCTTGAGCGCGCCGTCGGCACCCAGCAAAACGCCGCGCAGGTCGTCGTCATTGCCGACGCAGCAGAACACGACATCGGCATCTTTCGCCGCTTCTCGCGGGGATGCGGCGGACTTGGGTGACTTTGAGCTTGCAAACTCTTCGCACCAAGCGGCAGATTTTGCTGCGGTGCGGTTGTAGACCGTCACGCTGTGCCCCGCCAATGCAAGGTGACCCGCCATCGGGTACCCCATCACACCTAAGCCGAGGAAGGCGACGTTGCGGGAGGGAGTGGATTCGTAGGTTTTGGGATTGATGTTGGGCATAAGATTAGTTGGAAATACTGATAACGTGCCGTCACAAATTCATTTCCTGGGATGAAGTGCAAGGCGCACGGAGCGCAGCAACCGGAATGTACTTCGGGTACATGAGGATTGCGAGCACCGCGCAACGCCGCAATTCGCCCGGGACATGGATTTATGATGGTGCGTTAGACAATGGCAAAATTTTCGGTGCCTGCGCTCAAATCCTGCGACTTGCCGCGTTGGCTGTTGAGTTTGATTTGCAGGCGCAGATCGTTCAACGAATCGGCGTTGCGCAGCGCGTCTTCGTAGCTGATGATATTGCTCTCATACGCATCGAACAGCGCCTGATCAAACGTCTGCATGCCCAAATTGCGGCTTTTCTTCATGATCTCCTTGATCTCGGAGACTTCGCCCTTGAAGATCAAATCCGAAATCAGCGGCGTATTCAGCAGTATCTCGACCGCAGCCGAGCGGCCTTTGCCGTCTTGCTTGGGCACCAGGCGTTGCGAGATCAGCGACTTGAGGTTGAGCGACAAATCCATCAGTAGCTGAGCACGGCGCTCTTCGGGGAAGAAGCTGATGATGCGATCCAGCGCCTGGTTGGCACTGTTGGCATGCAGCGTGGCCAAACACAGGTGGCCGGTTTCGGCGAAGGCCACGGCGTGCTCCATGGTTTCGCGGTCGCGGATTTCGCCCATCAAAATCACGTCAGGGGCTTGGCGCAAGGTGTTCTTCAGAGCGATCTCCCAACTGTCGGTATCCAGGCCGACTTCACGTTGGGTTACCACACAATTCTTATGCGGATGAACGAACTCCACCGGGTCTTCGATGGTGATGATGTGGCCGTAGGAGTGTTCGTTTCGGTAGTCCACCATCGCTGCCAGCGTGGTCGATTTGCCCGAGCCCGTGGCGCCCACCAGGATGCACAGCCCGCGTTTGGACATCACCACTTCTTTGAGAATCTGCGGCACACCCAGGCCGTCGATGGTTGGCAAAATGGCCGGGATCGTCCGCATCACCATGCCCACTTTGCCCTGCTGGATGAAGGCGTTG
>JANNFW010000711.1:0-5380 GCA_031380235.1 Rhodoferax sp.
CGGTCAACATCGCCATCAGAATGGCTGCGCCGCGCTGAGAGTGAGAGCGAGAGCGAGAGTTTTTTCGACGGGCCGCCCCTAGAAAAAATGCGCCCCCTCGGGGGGCAGCGCAGTACACGCAGTGACCAGCGTGGGGGCTCAATTTTCGACGGGCCGCCCCTAGAAAAAATGCACCCCCTCGGGGGGCAGCGCAGTACACGCAGTGACAAGCGTGGGGGTTCATTTCCTGCCTCCGACGGTGGGTCGCACCCAGTCGCGCGTTAACGTACCGCTGATCGCTTGGCCGGGCGGCAGGGTGAGCACCAAGCGCACGCCGTCTGGGATCGGGGCAGCAGTCAACGCATCCGCTCCGCGCGATAGGGCCTGCGCCGCCGCATCACCGCCCTCGCTGGACAGGGGATTGGTCCACGCATCACCCCGGTAAAAGAAGACCTGCCATCCGCTAAGCGCGCTGACCACGACCTCGCGCGCTTTCAAAGCATCTCCAGGGTTTTGCGCCCACTGGGCCGCAGCAGCCCAGGCGGTATCGACCTCGCCGCGCGTACGAAGCGGGGGCGACTGCCAGCGCAGCCACTGCCCAAGGCCTGCCTCATCGCGCCGCGCCCAGGCGACCACCCAGATCGATTCATCGGATGGGCTTTGAGACGAACCTGGCGCAGCGCCGTCCACATCACCCGAGACTAACGCGGTCGCACTGCGCCGGGTCATGCGCAGTGCGCGGCCATCCCACTCCAGCGCCTGGGCTTGCGGCAACTGCATCAGCGCGTCCAGGTCGGCGCCCCACTGGTTCAAGCCCGCCTGCAAGGTCAGCACCTCATCAGCACGCTGTTGCAGGCGGGTTTGCGTTTGCGTCATGCCGTCCAGACCGCGCCAGCTCAACACCGCCATCACCGCCATGATGCTGATCGCCACCAGCACCTCGATCAGCGTGAAGCCTTTGTCTTGAATTTTGTGGGGGAAACGATGCATCAAAACTGCCCCAATACGGTTGACAGCTTCAAGATTGGCACGTCACCATCAACCACCTGCGCATCCACCCGGCGAAAGTTCGGATTGGGCGTGGGCCGCACCGTCAGCGCCACAGCCAGACTGCGCCCGGCCTGCTCGCAAGCGATGCGGGTGTCGCCCACACCGGGCATTTGCTTGGACAGGCGCACTTTGACCAACTCGTTCTCCGCGCAGATGTGCGCCAGCAGCAAGTCTGACTGGCGCTCGGCATTGCGCGTCAGCGCCAGCGTGGCCTGAACGCCTGCGCCCAGCGCAATCGCCACGATCCCCAACGCGACCAGAACTTCCACCAACGTGAAGCCCAAGTTGGGGTGGCGGGGCTTTCTCATGGCGAATCGCCCCTGCCCACGGAAAGCACCGAGAAGGGTCGAACCCCGTCGGTACCCACGTTCAACGTGCGGTCAGGTTGGCTGCTGGACACCAAGCGCACCGACTGGCGCGCAATGATAGGCTCGGGCCCGAGCAAAAGCTGAGCCGGCCCAGATGTTGCGATATCGGGCGACAGCCAGCCTTGCGGCAGCGAACCGATGGGCAGGCCATCAAAGGTAAACCCGGTTTCAGTGGTTCGCCAGCGTACCGGCACGCCACTGGCCATTGAGCGCGTTCGGCCTGACTCCAGCAAAGCCGCCAGCCGCACCGCCTCGCGCTCTAACTGTGTCTGCGCCGAGTCGCGCATCGCAAAACTCACCCCCGCCGAGGCAACGGCGATGATGGCGACGACTAGCAGCAGCTCCAGCAGCGTGAAGCCGTAACTATTGCCAACTTCCGATGTCTGCATTCTTGCCTTCTCCCCCGGCTTGGCCATCCGCACCGAATGAAAGGACATCAATCTCACCCTTGACGCCAGGGTTCAAATACAAATACGCGCGGCCCCAGGGGTCGTTATTGAGCTTGTCGAGGTAAGGCTTCCAATTGCCTGCAGTCGGCCCGCTGGTCGGCTTGGTCACCAGGGCTTGCAGGCCCTGCTCAGCCGTGGGGAAGCGCTGGTTGTCCAGCTTGTAAAGCTTCAAGGCCTGCATCAAGTTGTTGACATCGGTTTTGGCGGCGGTGGCGCGCGCATCGTCGGCGCGGTCCAGCACATTGGGCACGATCAAAGCGGCCAGCACGCCGATGATGACCAGCACCACCATCAGCTCGATCAAGGTGAACCCGCGTTGAAAGGGTCTGGACCAACGGGACAGTTTATTTTGCATAGTAGACATGGACGTAGAAAGCTATGGAGTCCGCGAGCCTCGGGAAGTTCAGCCGCTGGGGGGGCAGCGCGGCGAGGCTTGAATCATAATCGCCGCATGACATCTCACCCGCAAAGCCCGTGGTTGCCGCGCCTGGCGGCATTTGCCCTGGCCGCATTGGCCGCAGCCAGTGGTGTGTATTGGGGTTTGAAGTGGCCCACCCAAAGACTGGACATGCAAGCCGCGCCCTTGGCCGCTCAAGAAGCACCTGCGATGGATCCGGTCGCGCTGGCCCGCGTTTTGGGCGGCGGCCTACCAGCGTCTGTTGAACAGCCGACGCCCGCTGTCTCCGTTGCCGCGACTCGCTTGACCTTGGTGGGTGTGGTGGCAACCAGCAGACAGGCTGGTACTGCACTTATTTCCGTCGATGGCAAGCCTGCACGGCCCTACCGCGTAGGCGCCAAAGTGGAGGAGGGCCTGGTGCTGTACTCCGTCGGGCCGCGCCGCGCCTCACTGGCGGCCAGCGTGAACGGCCCGCCCAGCATGACTATCGAATTGCCATTGCTGACGAAAAAATAACCGTCAAGCGATGGCCATTACGCCTTCACCATCAGCGAGTTGCCCAAAGCGAAGACCGAGTTTGGAACGCTTGCGCGCGGCGCGAAAACTTGAGGTTTGGCCTTTTTGAACACTCCGCGTTGCGCTGCCGCTGGTGCATCGGCCTTGAAGCCCTTGGCGAGCTGCTCTAGCACCAGATTACGCAGCGTCACAGACTGCATGTAATCTTCCATGCGGGCATCAAAAGCATTCCAGAGCTGTTGGGTGACATCCGCCACGCCTTGGCTAGCGTTATCTTGTCCCGACTTTTGCCCCGCCTGTTGAATGGGCACCACGTCTGAGCCACTGTCCTGCGCTTGCCCTTCCACGGAGCCGATGATGTCTGCCACCGAGATCTCCTCGGCCAGATGCCCCAGCGCATAGCCTCCGCCAGGTCCGCGCGTGCTCTTGACCAAGCCGCTGGTGCGCAGCTTGCTGAACATTTGCTCCAGGTAAGACAGTGAAATCTGATGACGTGCAGAGATGTCAGACAGCGCAACTGGGCCATTTTTTTGGCGCAGAGCGACATCCAGCATGGCTGTCACGGCAAATCTACCTTTGGTACTTAAACGCATTTGGATTTCTCCTGGGAATGCCACAACGATGTAGCGAGGTGAACTTTAAAGATGAAATAACTTCGCGTAAATTCGTATTTTCAACAAAATAACTTCGAAAAAAACGAGCAATAATGTGTCTTTGACGATCACCTGCATCCCGAGGTTCCTATGAATTTCAAACACTTACATTACTTTTGGGTCACCGCCAAGGCGGGCGGCATCATGCGCGCGGGTGAACAGTTGCACACCACGCCTCAAACCCTGTCGGGGCAAATCAAGCTGCTTGAAGAGTGGCTGGGCCGTAAGCTGTTCCGAAAAAGTGGGCGCCAACTTGAGTTGACCGAAGATGGCCGCCTCGCGCTGGGTTTTGCGGATCAGATATTCGGTTTGGGGCACGACTTGGAAGTCGCGCTGCGCGAGGCCCGTGGGGGCCAGCGCGTGCTGGACTTCCGTGTCGGCGTTGCGGACTCGGTCGCCAAGTCTGTCGCTTATCGGCTGTTGGAGCCCGCGCTGTCCGTCGCCACCGCCGTTCGCCTGATCTGCGTCGAGGGCAAGTTCAACGACCTGCTGGCGCAGTTGGCCCTGCAGCGCCTGGATTTGGTGATCGCCGATGAGCCGATGTCGCGCCGCATCAGCGTGAAGGCGTTTAACCACCCGCTGGGCAGCACGGCCATGAGCTTTTTCTGCACGCCAGCACTCAAAACTCAACTCAAAGGCGACTTTCCGCAGTGCCTGAATGATGCACCCATGCTGATTCAAGGGGCATCCGCCTCCGTGCGCCAGCAGTTAGAAGGCTGGCTCACCCGCCACCAAATTCACCCGCGCATCGTGGGCGAGTTTGACGACGGCGCGTTGATGACCGCCTTTGGCCGCGACGGCCGGGGCGTGTTCATGTCCCCCAGCGTGCTGGAGGCCGAAACGATCGCCCAATTCGGCGTGGAAGTGATCGGCCGAAGCAGCGAGCTGGTGGAAGAATTCTTCGCCGTGTCGGTCGAGCGGCGCATCACGCACCCCTGCGTGGTGGCGATTACGGATGCGGCGCGGGGGCGTTTGTTTACAGTCTGAGGAGGGTAAAATTAACTTACAGGTTAATTTTTAACTGAATAGGGGCTATTTTGCGTATTTTGTGAATAAAATGACGCTCTAGCTCTCGAGTAATATGCATAAATAGCTATTATTTGTATAGCTTTTTCTGTAAATGTCAAAACTTGTGTGACCAGACTCGTCAATGAGGGCGGTTGGCTGACAAGTTCAGCACGCCGGAGCGACTGATGGTGGATTTTCAGACAGACATAGCGAGGTGGAACGATGAAAACAGTGGTTCTTGAGGTTAGTACACCCAAGGAGTCGATGGCGAATTTTGTCCGGTCGTGGAAGACAGGCAAAGCTGAACGATCAGCCCGAATCAGCTTTGCAAGCCCAGAACTGCTGTGGCAAGTTCTCACTGCAAAGCGTTGGGAGCTGCTGAAGGTTCTTTGCGGCGCTGGCTCAATTTCCATACGCGAGGCTGCGCGCCGCGTGGAGCGCGACGTCAAAGCCGTTCATTCAGACATCACGGCCTTATTGAATGCTGGTGTTATTGACCACGCCGAAGGTGGAGGCATCATCTTTCCGTTCGAAGCGGTCAAGGTCGAGTTTTTGCTTGAGGCGGCGTAGACCCTGGGACAATCGGGGTGAGGCAAATAAACGCTATTCTTAGACCTAATGAACTCTTCAAGCGTTGCCATTGATGGCTGCAAGTATCTATACCTTGACTCGATTTCTGAGCCGGACGAAGGCGGAATCCTCCTTGTAATTAAGGAGGCGATTGCGGGTGGCAAGGTCAGGCAGGATGTGCTCGATAGCGAGACGATCCCCGAGCTACGAGCAATCCTCACCGGATGCCTTTCCATCGAGCATGGGCTAGGCTGCAAAGTCTTCAAAATCTACTGGTCAAGATACATCGCCTATGCCGTCGAGAACGAAAGTTATGCGCTTGGCCAACCACATGGCGCAAGCGGCACGGGTCGTCTGTTCATTGAGTACACAAAATCAGCGTATCTCGAC
>JANNFW010000722.1:0-2338 GCA_031380235.1 Rhodoferax sp.
GGCAGCAAAACATTGAAAGACGCGTTGAACGAAGCCATGCGCGACTGGGTAGCCAATGTCGACAACACCTTCTACATCATCGGTACCGTAGCGGGCCCTCACCCCTACCCGATGATGGTGCGCGATTTTCAAAGCGTGATCGGCAAGGAATGCCTGGTGCAGATGCCCGAGATGCTGATAGCCGCAGGCTGCAAGACCGACCAGCCCGATGCAGTGATTGCCTGCGTGGGCGGCGGCTCTAACGCCATGGGCATCTTCTATCCGTACATCAACCACGCCAACACCCGATTGATCGGCGTAGAAGCTGCGGGCGAAGGCATGGACAGCGGTAAACATTCGGCCTCCTTGCAGCGCGGCAGCCCCGGCGTGCTGCACGGTAACCGCACCTATGTACTGCAAGATGACAACGGTCAAGTCACCGAAACCCACAGCATCAGCGCTGGCCTGGATTACCCCAGAGTCGGCCCGGAGCATGCGCACTTGATGGACACGGGCCGCGCGGAGTACGTCGGCATCACCGACAAAGAGGCGCTGGCCGCCTTCCACAACCTGTGCCGTACTGAAGGTATCATCGCCGCGCTGGAATCCAGCCATGCCGTAGCCTACGCCATGAAGCTGGCGAAAACGATGCGTGCGGATCAGTCGATTTTGGTCAACCTCTCAGGGCGCGGCGACAAAGACATCGGCACGGTGGCTGACCTGAGCGGTGGTGACTTCTTTTGCAGGCCGAGCTGCCAAGGGCAGTCCGTCAAAGGTGGCGTCCAAGGCGTCGTGCAGGTTGTGGAGTTCGCGAAATGAGCCGCATAGCTGCAACCTTCGCCAAACTCAAAGCGCAGAACCGCAAAGCGCTCATCCCCTACGTCACCGCTGGCTTCCCGTTTGCCGACATCACGCCCGAGCTGATGCACGGCATGGTGGCTGCGGGTGCTGACGTGATCGAACTGGGTGTGCCATTTTCTGACCCCAGTGCCGATGGCCCGGTGATTCAAAAAGCGGGCGATAAAGCACTGGCATTTGGCATTGGCCTGGCGCAGGTGCTGGCGATGGTGCGCGCCTTTCGCATCAAAGACCCGACGACACCCGTCGTGCTGATGGGCTACGCCAATCCGATTGAGCGCTACAACCAAAAGCACACGTCTGCAACCGCCCAAAGCGCGTTTGTGGCCGATGCCTCGGCTGCGGGTGTTGACGGCGTGCTGGTGGTGGACTATCCGCCCGAGGAGTGCGAAGCCTTTGCTGCGGAGCTCACGGCGGCCAACATGGATTTGATCTTTCTGCTGGCCCCCACCAGCACGGACGCGCGTATGGCGCAAATCGCCCGTATCGCTTCTGGCTACGTCTACTACGTGTCGCTCAAGGGGGTGACGGGTGCCGGCACGCTGGACACCGCCGCCGTCGAAGCCATGCTGCCGCGCATCCGTCAGCACGTAAAAATTCCGGTAGGCGTGGGCTTTGGTATTCGTGATGCAGCAACCGCCAAGGCGATCGGCAAGGTAGCGGATGCGGTCGTCATCGGCACCAAAGTCATTCAAATCATTGCCGACCAACCACGCGACAAGGTCGTCCCCGTGATCAAGGAATTCCTGCGCGATATCCGAACTGCTTTGGATTCATAATTCAGCTCACGTCACGTGATGCAAAGGAGCCCCTCATGTCCTGGTTGGAAAAACTGCTACCGTCCAAAATTCAACACACCGACCCCACCGAGCGGCGCAGCGTGCCCGAGGGTCTGTGGGTAAAGTGCCCAAGCTGCGAGACCGTCCTGTACAAAACCGATCTGGAGCAAAACCAGAATGTCTGCCCCACCTGCAGCCACCACCATCGCATTGGCGCGCGGGCGCGTTTGAACGTCTTTCTGGACAACGAAGGCCGCTACGAAATCGGGCAGGAGGTGCTGCCCGTTGATCCCCTGAAATTCAAAGACAGCCGCAAGTACCCCGAGCGCTTAAAAGAAGCTATGGAAAACACCGGCGAGACGGACGCGCTGATCGTGATGGGCGGGGCCGTGCACAGCGTGAGCGTGATCGCTGCGTGCTTTGAATTTGATTTCATGGGCGGCAGCATGGGCTCGGTGGTGGGCGAGCGCTTTGTGCGCGGGGTCGAGGCGGCCATTGAGCAAAAGGTGCCCTTCATCTGCTTCACTGCCACCGGTGGCGCGCGCATGCAGGAGGGGCTGCTTTCATTGATGCAGATGGCCAAGACCAATGCCTCGCTCACCAACCTCGCCAAAAAAGGCCTGCCCTACATCAGCGTGTTGACCGACCCGACCATGGGCGGCGTCAGCGCAGGCTTCGCTTTCTTGGGCGATGTGGTGATTGCCGAACCCAAAGCGTTGATT